>NZ_JBMKHS010000007.1:0-176959 GCF_049238105.1 Enterobacter cloacae complex sp. IR5418
AAGATGCGTGATCTGATCCTTCAACTCAGCAAAAGTTCGATTTATTCAACAAAGTCATGAAACACCCAAATCGGTCACATTCTGGAGTGGAAATGCGGAGGAAACTTACAGCTGCCCCGCGCCCACAAATTATTTAGCAATATGTGGAACCGATGCCCAATATATTGGTGGCAGTACATCAGCCGTTCTGGCGCCCGGAATAACCGGCGGTGCATACGCCTCTGATGGAAATCTCACCACCCTCGATTACGGCGGCTGTTTTGCTATTGGCAATACGGGTGGTAAGTGGCCAGCCAAGGGAACAATGGAAGGCGCCTTGCAACCGTGGAAGTACGCCGGGGCGCAGCTGAAAATATCCGATTCCGCCCAGGCCAGAAATATCACCTTAAATAACGTTCTGGTTGGCACGATATTTATTACTACCGCGAATTATAACGGCAAAAAAATTGGCGGCGCACCGCTAACCAAAGTCTATCTGTCCGGTACGGTAAGCATTCCCGCCTCCTGCCAGCTGGCCTCAAGCTCGGTGGTGGTTTTACCGAATACCTACGCTGGCGAATACAGCAAAGCGGGTACTGGCGGCAAGGTAGGTACCGGCACCACACAGCCGATGACCATTAAATGCCTGGGCGGTAGCCAATCTGCCACCATCGATCTGCATGTCACCACCAATAAAGTCTCCGGGGATGACATCGTTACCAGTAACCCGGATGTCGGGGTGCGAATTCTGGATGGCAGGGGCAATACCGTGTCCGCTAACAGCGGCAAAGTCTTAGCGATTTTACATAATGGTCAGGTCGATGTGCCCTTTACCTATGTGCCAACGGCAATAACCGGTAAACCACCGAAGCCGGGGGAATATACCGCCATCGAAACTATCGCCGTTACCATTCCCTGAGCTGGAGAGAGATAAATGAAGTGTTATGTTTTCACTCTGCCCTTGCTGGGGCTAATGCTGGCGGCATCGCCTGGCCGCGCCGAGACGCAGATTGGCACCTGGACAATGAACATCAGCGGCACGGTATTGCCTTCGACCTGTGATATCGATACCACCAGCCAAAACCCGGATGTTTATATTGGTGAGTTCGCCAGTAACGCTTTTGCTAACGTAGGTGCAACCTCTGCCACCGCGCCGCTGGATATTAAATTAACGGGGTGTTCCGAAAATATCATCGGCGCGAAAGTGACGTTTACCGGTACGGCAGACCGCGATAATAACCAGTTGCTGGCGCTCTCCGATACCGGCGGCGCAGGGGGAATGGCCAGCGGTGTCGGCATAGAAATTCTCACTAAAGATAACGTCACTGTTCCCATTAATACGCAGAGTAATCAGCTGCCGTTAAACGCCGGGGATAATACGCTCAATTTCCTGCTGCGTTATAAAGCGACCAAAATTCCGGTTACGGCAGGCAATGCCTCATCCATCATGTATTTCGATGTGGATTATCAATAATGAAATCATTAATGATGCTTTTTCTCTACGCAAGTGGAATGACCGCAGCCTGTGCGGCGGGTGGCACCGTCAATATTGGCGGTGTCATTGAGAACTCCAGTTGTACGGTGGCACCTGATTCCGTCGATCAGCAGGTTGCGCTAGGCGACATTTCGGCACGCCAGTTTACGCAGGTGGGCCAGGTTTCGCTTCCCGTCGCCTTTGGGATTAATTTGCAAAAATGCGGTTCCGCGACAACGGGCGTGACGGTGAATTTTTCCGGCACCACGGATAAAACCGACAGCGCTCTGCTCGCCGTGGACAGCGCTGCTGCCGCGGCTTCGGGCATTGCCATCGCCATTCAGGACGATAAACACACGGCGCTGCCGCTCAATAGCGCCAGCCGCGTCTATGCGCTTAATCCAGCGCAGGAAAATAATCACCTGACTTTCTATGCCCAGTATCAATCGACGCAACCGCAGATTACTGCGGGTGCAGCGAATGCGACGGCGACGTTTACGTTGACTTATCAGTGATCCCTTAATGACCAGAAAACGATTTTGCACATTCTCCTTGCTTGTTATAACGGCCATCCCCTGTACTGCTGTCCAGGCCGGACTGGTGATCGGCGGAACACGCTTTATTTACAACAGCAAGGATGCCAGCATTACTTTTCAGGTGAAAAATACCTCGCAAAACCCTTATCTGGTGCAGAGTAAAATCATCAGCGAGGATGGCAAAAATACCCTCGGCACCACCGGGTTGACGCCGCCGACTGATGTGCCTTTTATCGCCACGCCGCCGCTCTTTCCGCTGAAAGCGGGCCGGGAGAACGTGGTGCGTATTATGTACACGGCGGGGAATTTACCGAAGGACAGGGAAAGTGTGTTCTGGCTGTCGGTGACCGGGATACCGGGCACGAAAGAAAAAGCTCGCGACAATACGCTGCAAATTGCCGTACGCAACCGGATTAAATTGTTTTATCGCCCTGAAGGGATACCGGGTCGCTCCGCAGATGCCTACCGGCAGCTGAGCTGGTCGCACACCGGCAGTAACGTGACCGTTAAAAATCCCACGCCTTATTATGTCACCCTCTTCAACTTAACGGTAAACGGCACACGGCGACCCGATGCCGGGATGGTCGCCCCCTTCTCTTCGCGTACCCAGCCCTGGTGCCCGGCCAGCGGTGAGTGCGCCCTGCAATGGCAGACCATTGATGACTACGGGGCCGTGATGCCGCCGCTGCACGTTAATGTGAACGCTACGTTGCAGAAAGGGCAATAGCGCCGGGGCGCTGCCAGACCGCCCCCCGTCCCTGCCCGGGAGACACTGGCTTCCTTCTCTAACTCTCTATTGGCTCGTCGTTTGCTCACGTTCCGACTCAGGCGTGAGCTTTTTTTTGTCCGGCGAATATAAGCATTGACGGCTAATGATTAGCCATGCAATTTTTTCGGCGTAATCAGGATATTCTCAAGGACAAACACAGGAGTGTTAAACATGGATCCCAAAAAAACCTGCGCCGCTCTGGCGCTGTTCGCCGTTTCTGCCTCATTTTGCCACGCCGGGCATACGGGTAAAATCCGCTTTATCGGCGCTGTTGTTGAGGCGGGCTGCTGGAACAGGACGGGAACGCAGGAGATTACCTGCGAACGTAATCACATCACGACCCACTACCAGACAGCCAGCGCCCGCACCCTGTCACTGACGGCGAATAACGCCACGGTGACCACGCGTTATCTCGACAGCGACAGCCTGCTGGAACAGATACAGATCGATTACGACTGACTTTCCTGCTGCGCATAAACCTATACCTCCGGCAATGTCATACTGGCGGAGGTTCCCCCCTCAGCGCTGGCCTGAAAATGCCGGGTGGCGCTTCGGTATGAACCGGAAACATGGGTAACACTTTAGTACCCGTAGGCCCGGTAAGCGTTAGCGCCACCGGGCAAAGCCGCTACTCCGGCAACAGCCCCACAAAACAGCGTTTTTTGCGCGGCTCTGACATCAGCTCCTCAAGCTTATCCACGCAGGCCAGATAGTGCGGGGTTTGCTTGTGCGCCAGCACCGCCTCTTCGTCTTTGTAGGCCTCATAAATAAAGAACCGGGTTTTCACCCTGGGATCCTGCAACACGTCAAAGCGCAGGTTTCCCGGCTCCCTGATCGCCCCCTCGTGGTTGGCGCGAAACACCTCCAGAAACTCGTCCACCCGCTCGGGCTTGATGTTGATCTCCACTAACGTCACGTTCATTTTGCTTCTCCCTGTTTCTCTTCCTGCCAGAACTGGAACGCCTCGCGGGCGCTCATGTTCTCGTGTACCACTTTTTTCACCGCCTTCAGCATGGCGAGCGGCGCGCTGGACTGGAAAATATTGCGCCCCATGTCCACGCCCGATGCCCCCTGGTCGATCGCCCGCCAGCACATCTCCAGCGCCTCGTGCTCCGGCAGCTTTTTGCCCCCGGCGATGACGATCGGCACCGGACAACTGGCGGTCACTTTTTCAAAGCCCTCGTCCACGTAGTAGGTTTTGACGAACTGCGCCCCCATTTCGGCGGCAATTCGGCTGGCAAGCGAGAAATAACGCGCGTCACGCGCCATCTCTTTCCCTACGCCCGTCACCGCCAGCGTCGGCATACCGTAGCGCGCGCCCGCGTCCACCAGCTTGATGATGTTGTTGATTGACTGATGCTCAAACTCGCTGCCAATGTACACCTGCGCCGCCACCGCGCAGACGTTCAGGCGCAGGGCATCCTCCATCGCCACCGCCACGCACTCGTTCGACAGCTCGCCCAGAATCGAGTTACCCCCCGAGGCGCGCAGCACCACCGGTTTGTTCGTCGCGGCGGGCACCTGGCTCCTGAGAATACCGCGGGTACACATCAGCACGTCGGTTTCGCCAAACAGCGGCGCGATGGAGAGGTCGATACGCTCCAGGCCGGTGGTCGGCCCCTGAAAGTAGCCGTGGTCAAAGGCCAGCATCACCGTGCGGCTGCTCTGCGGGTTGAAGATGCGCGCAAGCCTGGACTGCATGCCCCAGTCCAGCGAGCCGCAGCCCTTCAGGGTGTAAGGCACATTCTGCTGCGGCGTGCCGATGCCAAAATCCTTGCCGTCTTTGATGTCGTCTAAATCAGCCATTTGCTCCCCCGTCAGAAATCGTATTTATTGATGTTCTCTTTGGTGAACACCACGCGCTCCGGCAGCAGGACGATGCCGTTGCCCTTCGCCTCATACTGGTAGCCCTGCACGCTGTTCGGCTCGACCTTCAGCGCGCCAATGTCTTTTACATCCACGCTGTCGCCCACGTTAAGATCGCCTTTTTTCAGCAGACGATCGGCGACATTGACCGCAATTTTGCCCTGTTGTACGACATCCCACAGGCCGAAGGCTTTCACCGTGCCGCGCTCAACGTACGGACGCATCACGTTCGGCGTGCTGAAGCCGACAATCGCCACCCCTTCCCGCTTCAGATTCTCCGCCGCCTGCGCCGCCGCAGGCAGCGCGTTGGCATCCGGGGCGATAATCGCATCCAGATCAGGATACGCCTTTAAGATCCCCTCGGCGGTTTGCAGGGATTTGGTGGCGTCGTTATAGCCAAACTGGGTGGTGACGATCTGCCACTGGGGGTGATCTTTCTCGATTTTGGCCTTCGCCTCTTTCACCCACTGGTTCTGATCGGTGACGGTCGGGCTGGAGTAGAAGAACGCCACTTTGGCATTCGGTTTGTTGACCTGCTTGCCTGCCATCTCCACCAGCAGGCCGCCCAGCTGTTCCGGCGTACCCTGGTTGATGTAGATGCTGCGGCACTCCGGTTTGGTGTCGGAATCCCAGGTCAGAACCTTCACGCCGCGCTGCATCGCGCGCTTCAGCGCCGGGCAGAGGCCATCCGGCGACACGGCGGAGACGATGATGGCGTTATAGCCCTGGTTGACGAAGTTATTGATGAGCTGCACCTGGCCGGAGACGCTCGGCTCGGTCGGGCCGTCGTAGGTGACGTCCACGCCAAGATCTTTCCCCGCCTCTTTCGCGCCGTTGCCGCCGCTGGTGAAGAAGCCCACGCCCACCAGCTTCGGGATAAAGGCAATGCGATCCGCCGCCTGCGCCGAAGCGAAGCTGAGGGCCATTGCCAGAACGAGCAGTTTTGTTTTCATCTTACGCTCCGGATAGTTTTCTGAAGAGAGATCGCACCCATTCGCGGTGCAGACTCAACGAACGCCCCATCACCACCACAACCAGCAGCGCCCCTGACAGCGCGCTCGACACCTGGTTGGGGATGCCGACCATCTGTAACCCCTGTTGCAGGTAGCCCACCAGCAGCGCCGCCAGCGCCGTACCGACAACCGAACCTGACCCGCCGTAGATATTGGCCCCGCCGAGCACGGCGGCGGTAAGCGCAGGCATCAGCAGATCGCGCCCCAGATCCGAGCGCGCGGAACCGAAATAAGAGACCATCACCAGCGCGGCAATCGCCGAGGCCACGCCCACCAGGCCGTACAGCGCGTAGGGCATGCCGTTCACCGACAGCGCCGCATAGCGCGCCGCGCGTGGGTTTTGCCCAATCAAAAACAGATGACGGCCAAAGCGCCCGCGATGGGTAATCAGCCAGAAGAAAAACGTAATCACCGTGAACAGCACCAGCGGGATCGGCAGGCCCACCACCGTGAGGTTAGCGAAGGCGGTAAAGCTGTCCGGGAAGCCGCCGATGCCCTCGTAGCCCGTCGCCCCCGCCATGCCGGAGAGCAGCAGCGCCCCGCCGCCGTAGAGGTAGAGCGTACCGAGGGTGATCACCAGCGGGCTAATGCCGGTGTAGTGGATCAGCGCCGCATTCAGCAGCCCGCACAGCAGTCCCAGCAGCAGCGTCAGCGGAATAGCCACCGCCATCGGCCACCCGGCCTGCATCATCACCCCCAGCGCGATGGCGCACAGGCCGATGGTCGAGCCGAGGGAGATATCGATCCCGCCGCTGATAATCACAAGCGTGAGCGGCAGCGCCACAATGCCGATGCAGATGAAGTCGCTGGTGCTGAACAGCAGCATGTTGATGTCGAGCATGCGCGGGTTGAGGGCACCAAAGAGCAGGATCTCCAGCACCAGTAAAATGAGCAGCGCGCTTTCCCAGTTAAGCCTCATTTACGCCACCTCTTTTTTGCTTTCTGGAAACGGGGTAACGTGCTTTCCCCCTTTGTTACCCGGCTGGAAGCGGCTGTATTTCAGCGCTCGCTGATGTTTTGAGAGCGCCTGACGCAGACGCCCGTCGAGCACCAGCACGCCCAGCAGCACCAGCCCGGCGATAAAGTCGTTCCACCAGGCCGGCAGCCTGAACAGCACCAGCACGGTGTCGATTTGGGTGAGGAAGAACGCGCCGAGGAAGGCGCCGACCAGCGTGCCGGTGCCGCCAAGCAGCGAAATACCGCCGAGCACGCAGGCGGCGATGGCCTTCATCTCCAGCCCGCTGCCGGTCTGGTTGGGCACAAAGCCAATCTGCGCGGCAAAGACAATCCCGGCGCAGGCCGCCAGCATGCCGTTGAGGGTAAAGGCGAGCATACGGGTGCGGTTCACCGCCACGCCCAGCTGCCGCGCGGCGGCGAGGTTATCCCCTACAGCATAAAAATCCCGCCCAAAGGCGGTGCGCGACAGCGTCCACGCGCCTGTGGCCGCGATAATCAACACCAGCATGCCGAGCGGCGAAATGCCGACGGCCGCTGGCTCAGAGAGGGATTTCAGCCCCGGCGGCAGCCCCTCAATCCACTTTCCGCCGGTCCAGAGCAGCATCGCCCCGCGGTACAGCCCCAGCGTGCCGAGGGTGGCGACAATCGCCGGAATGCGCAGGCCCACCACCAGAAACCCGTTGAACGCTCCGGCCAGCGCGCCAGTCGACAGCGCGAAGAGGATTGAAACGGGCAGGCTGTAGCCACTATTGAGCGCCACGCCGACGGCGATGGCAGACAGCCCGACGATGGAGCCAACTGAGACGTCGATATTACGGGTCAGCATCACCAGCGCAGCGCCGGTTGCCAGCAAAATCAGGATCTGCGCGCTGGCGAAAATCATCCCCAGCGTTTGCAGGCTGAAGTAGGACGGGTTCAGCGCCACCAGCACGGCGAACAGGGCGAGGATCGCCAGAAACGCGCTCAACTCGCGGTTTTTCAGTAAGATCTTCATGATTGCCCTCCAAACGCCAGCGCCATCATCCGGTCAAGGCTGACGGCGTGGCGCGGCAGTTCGCCGCTGAGTACGCCCTGATGCATCACCAGCACGCGGTCCGCGAGGCCGGGAAACTCATCAAGATCGCTTGAGATCATCAATACCGCCACGTTCTGCGCCGCCACGCTTTTCAGCAGTTGATAAATATCGGCGCGCGCCGACACATCCACGCCGCGCGTCGGCTCATCGACGATCAGCAACAAAGGATTCGCCTCCAGACAGCGGGCCAGCAGTACCTTCTGCTGATTGCCGCCGGAGAGCGTGCGCACGGTTTGATCCGCATGGTTGAGCTTGATCCCCAGCGCCCGGTGATAGCGCTCGACAACCGCAGACTCCCGCTTGCGCTGCTGCCAGAGCGACGGCTCGTTCAGCGCCACGGTGTTCCAGCGGATCGGCGCGTCGAGAAACAGGCCGGACACCTGCCTGTCTTCCGGCAGATAGACCAGCCCTTTTTCCAGACGTGAACTGACCGGATCGGCGGTGATCTCCTGGCTCTCCAGCCACACCCGCCCGCCGCGTACCGGACGCAGGCCGTAGAGCGTTTCGGCAAACTCGGTACGCCCGGATCCCACCAGCCCGGCCAGACCGACGATCTCCCCGGCGTAGATCTCCAGGCTGAGATCGATAAAGCCCTCCCCGGTGAGCGCTTCCACGCGCAGCACGGGAAAGTCCTGCGCCTGGGTGCGGCGATTGCCCGGCAGCGCCAGCCACAGCTTTTGTGTATCGCTCAGGGAAGTTTCCCGGCTGACCGGCGTCATGGCGGCGATCAGGGCGTTATCGTCAAACTGCGCGGTTTCGCCGCTGAGCACCACCGCGCCGTCGCGCATCACCGAGACGTGGCTCGAAAGCATGCGAATCTCCGGCAGCTTGTGCGAGATAAAAACAATCCCGACGCCGAGATCTTGCAAAGCGCGGATCTGGCGGAACAGGCGCTCGGTCTCACCGGGCGTCAGCGAGGCCGTGGGTTCATCGAGGATCAAAATTCTGGCGTTGCGCATCAGCCCACGCAGGATCTCCACCATCTGCTGATCCGCCACCTCCAGGGTGCTGGCGGCGGCATCGAGGTTAAGCTGGCATTGCAGCTGCCGGAGTTTCTCCGTCAGGCGTTTTTCCCGATCGCGCTCTCGCGGCAGACGAAACAGGATGTTTTCCCGCACCGTCAGGTTGGGGAAAAGCAGCGGCTCCTGCGGCACCAGATAAATGCCTAACCGGTGCGCCTGCGCGGGGGTAAGCCGTGCAAAAGACTCACCGGCAACCGAAAGTTCACCGCTGTCCGGCGTTTCCACCCCGGCGATGATCTTCATCAGCGTCGATTTTCCCGCGCCGTTACCGCCCATCAGCGCGTGCACCTGCCCCGCAAGCAGCGTGAAATCAATGCCTTTTAAAACCGGCACGCCTGAGAACTGCTTGCTGATATTCCGCGCGTCGAGAAGTGGGGTCATCATCGCTCCGCTATTGAACAAATGATTTTTAGATTTAATAATGTTCAAAAGCGTAGACGGTGAACTATATTTACAACCGTGCAGGGATCACAGTTTTATCGATTGAGATTCAGATAAACCAGAAACGATCGAAAAGATCCGTTTTGCCGCGTGGCTCACATTTTCACGTCGCGCCATCACGAACATATGATCTAAATTTTTATAAGAGTTCAATTATGAGCGATAAACGCACTGCGGAAGAAGGACGGTTTGCCGGGCTGGCACTGGCGGAAGAGGAGCTGGTGGCGCGCGTGGCCTGGTGCTACTACCACGACGGGCTGACCCAGAACGACATCGGCGAACGGCTCGGGCTGCCGCGTCTGAAGATCTCCCGCCTGCTGGAGAAGGGCCGCCAGTCAGGGGTGATCCGCGTGCAGATCAACTCCCGCTATGAAGGCTGTCTGGCGCTGGAAACCGAGCTACAACAGCGCTTTGGCCTGAAGCTGGTGCGCGTGATGCCCGCCCTGAATACGCCGCCGATGAACGTGCGGTTAGGCATTGGCGCGGCGCAGTCGCTGATGGGCGTACTGCAACCCGGCCAGCTGTTAGCGGTGGGCTTCGGTGAAACCACCATGAGCAGCCTGCAACACTTAAGCGGCTTTATCAGCTCGCAGCAGATCCGCCTGGTGACGCTCTCCGGCGGCGTCGGGCCGTATATGACCGGTATCGGCCAGCTGGATGCAGCCTGTAGCGTCAGCATGATCCCCGCCCCGCTTCGCGTTTCATCCGCTGAAGTCGCCGGGATCTTAAAACGCGAAACCAGCGTGCGGGACGTGATCCTCGCCGCCACGGCCGCTGACGTGGCGGTGGTCGGGATTGGTTCGGTAAATCAGCGCCGTGACGCGACCATACTGCGCTCCGGCTATATCAGCGAAGGTGAACAGCTGATGTACGCCCGTAAAGGCGCGGTGGGCGATATCCTCGGCTATTTCCTTAATGCCGAAGGGGAATGCGTTGAGGAGCTGGAGATCCACAAAGAATTACTGGGCGTCACGCTCGATGAACTGGCGCAACTGCCCACCATCGTAGGCGTGGCCGGAGGGGAAGAAAAAGCCGATGCGATTTATGCCGCACTGAAAGGTCGCCGTATCAATGGCCTGGTGACGGAAGAGACGACAGCCCGCGCGGTGCTGGCTCTGGCCGGATAAGAGCAGCCCTGCGCCTGACACGAGGCAAGCTCATGAGTTACCTTTTAGCGTTAGATGCAGGGACAGGCAGCGTTCGCGCCGTGATTTTCGATTTACAGGGCAACCAGATTGCCGTGGGCCAGGCCGAGTGGAAACACCTGAGCGTGGAAAACGTACCGGGGTCGATGGAGTTCGACCTCGATACTAACTGGCGGCTGGCCTGCCAGTGTATTCATCAGGCGCTGGAACGCGCGCGCCTGAGCGCGGCGGACATTCAGTCCGTCGCCTGCTGCTCGATGCGCGAAGGGATCGTACTGTACGACCGCAACGGCGAGGCTATCTGGGCCTGCGCTAACGTCGACGCCCGCGCCAGCCGCGAGGTGGCCGAACTCAAAGAGATCCACGATTACCGTTTTGAATCCGAAGTGTATGACGTCTCCGGCCAGACGCTGGCGCTGAGCGCCATGCCGCGCCTGCTGTGGCTGGCGCATCATCGCCCGGATATTTATCGTAAAGCCGCCACCATCACCATGATCAGCGACTGGCTGGCGGCGAAGCTCTCCGGCGAGCTGGCGGTTGACCCGTCGAACGCGGGCACGACCGGCATGCTTGATCTCTTTTCACGCGACTGGCGTCCGGCGCTGCTCGACATGGCCGGATTGCGCGCCGATATTCTCTCCCCGGTGAAAGAGACCGGCACCGTGCTGGGCGCCGTAACGAAAGAGGCCGCGCAGCAAAGCGGCCTGGGCGAGGGCACGCCGGTGGTGATGGGCGGTGGCGACGTGCAGCTTGGGTGTCTGGGGCTGGGCGTGGTCCGCGCCGGACAAACGGCGGTGCTGGGCGGCACCTTCTGGCAGCAGGTGGTCAACCTGCCGCAGGTGCGCACCGACCCTGAAATGAATATCCGCGTAAACCCGCACGTGATCCCCGGCATGGCGCAGGCGGAGTCAATCAGCTTCTTTACCGGGCTGACCATGCGCTGGTTCCGCGACGCCTTCTGCGCCGAAGAGAAGCTGATTGCCGAACGAATGGGAATGGACACCTACTCCCTTCTGGAAGAGATGGCGGGCCGCGTGCCCGCTGGCTCCCACGGCGTGATGCCGATTTTCTCTGATGCGATGCATTTCAAACAGTGGTACCACGCCGCGCCGTCGTTTATTAACCTCTCCATCGACCCGGAAAAGTGCAACAAAGCGACGCTGTTCCGCGCGCTTGAAGAGAACGCGGCGATCGTCTCGGCCTGCAATCTGGCGCAGATTTCGCGCTTCTCCGGCGTGACCTTTGAGAGCCTGGTGTTTGCGGGCGGCGGCGCGAAAGGCGCGCTGTGGAGCCAGATTTTAAGCGACGTCACCGGCCTGCCCGTGCGCGTACCGGAAGTGAAAGAGGCAACGGCGCTCGGCTGCGCCATTGCCGCCGGAACGGGCGCGGGGCTGTTCGCAGATATGGCCTCGACGGGCGAGCGGCTGGTGAAGTGGAGCCGCGAGTTCACGCCAAACCCGGAGCACCGCGAGCTGTACAACGGCATGATGCAGAAGTGGCAGGCGGTGTACGCCGACCAGCTTGGGCTGGTGGACAGCGGGCTGACGACGTCGATGTGGCAGGCGCCGGGGTTAGCGCGCTCCCCCTCACCCCGGCCCTCTCCCCAAAGGGGCGAGGGAGAAAACCAGATCGAGCCAATACGTTAAGACCGCACCGGCCAGTCCCCTCTCCCCTCCGGGGAGAGGGTTAGGGTGAGGGGCGAAGTTCTTTGAGATCTATCACAATCATTCGATCCCGCTTTTACCTTTCCGCTGCCGCTGGCTAAATTAGTAACTCATCCGACCACATAACAATAATTTTACACTGGAAGAGACTATGAGCCGCTACCCGTCGTTATTCGCCCCTCTCGATCTCGGGTTCACCACCCTTAAAAACCGCGTGTTAATGGGCTCGATGCACACCGGTCTGGAGGAGCGTCCGGACGGGGCTGAACGTCTGGCGGCCTTCTATGCCGAACGCGCACGCCACGGGGTGGCGCTGATTGTGACCGGCGGTGTAGCGCCCGCGCCCACGGGCGTGACGATGGAGGGTGGCGCGGTCCTGAACGATGCGTCACAGCTGCCGCACCACCGTATTGTCACCGACGCGGTTCACAACGAGGGCGGCAAGATCGCCCTGCAAATTCTGCATACCGGGCGCTACAGCTATCAGCCGAACCTGGTCGCGCCGTCGGCCCTTCAGGCACCGATTAACCGCTTTACGCCCCATGCCCTCACCCACGATGAGATCCTGGCGCTGATCGACGATTTTGCCCGCTGCGCCGCGCTGGCGCGTGAGGCGGGCTACGACGGCGTCGAGGTGATGGGCTCTGAAGGCTATCTGATCAACGAATTCCTCGCCGCCCGCACCAACCAGCGCGAAGACGAATGGGGCGGCGACTATGCCCGCCGCATGCGCTTTGCCGTGGAGGTGGTGCGCGCGGTGCGCGAACGTGCGGGCGCGGACTTTATTATCATCTTCCGCCTGTCGATGCTCGACCTGGTGGAGGGCGGCGGCACGTTCGACGAAACCGTTCAGCTGGCGCAGGCGATTGAAGCCGCTGGCGCCACCATTATCAACACCGGCATCGGCTGGCATGAAGCGCGCATCCCGACCATCGCCACCCCGGTGCCGCGCGCGGCGTTCAGCTGGGTGACGCGGAAGCTGAAAGGCAAAGTCTCCGTTCCGCTGGTGACTACCAACCGCATTAACGATCCGCAGGTGGCGGACGATGTGATTTCGCGCGGCGACGCCGATATGGTGTCGATGGCGCGTCCATTCCTCGCGGATGCCGAACTGCTCTCCAAAGCGCAAAGCGGCCGTGCGGATGAGATCAACACCTGCATCGGCTGTAACCAGGCGTGTCTGGATCAGATCTTCGTCGGCAAGGTCACTTCCTGTCTCGTTAACCCACGCGCCTGCCATGAAACCAAAATGCCGGTCGTTCCGGCGGTGAATAAAAAACGCCTGGCCGTGGTGGGCGCTGGCCCCGCCGGGCTGGCGTTTGCGGTGAATGCCGCCTCGCGCGGGCACAGCGTGACGCTGTTTGATGCGCTGGCGGAAATCGGTGGGCAGTTTACTATCGCCAGACAGATCCCCGGCAAAGAGGAGTTCTACGAAACGCTGCGCTACTACCGCCGGATGATCGAGCTGACGGGCGTCGATCTGCGGCTCAACCAGTTTGTCAGCGCGACGGATCTGGTCTGTTTCGACGAGGTGATCCTGGCGAGTGGGATCGCCCCGCGTACCCCGGCGATCGAGGGTATCGATCATCCGAAGGTATTGAGCTATCTCGACGTGCTGCGTGACAAAGCACCGGTTGGCGAGAAGGTGGCGATTATCGGCTGCGGCGGGATCGGTTTTGATACCGCAATGTATTTAAGCCAGCCGGGCGAGGCCACCAGCCAGAACATCGCTGAGTTCTGCGTGGAATGGGGCATTGATACCAGTCTCAGTCAGTCCGGCGGTTTACGCCCGGAAGGGCCACAGCTGCCGAAAAGCCCGCGTCAGATCGTGATGCTCCAGCGTAAAGCCAGCAAGCCGGGTGAAGGGCTGGGCAAAACCACGGGCTGGATCCACCGCGCCACCCTGCTCTCGCGCGGGGTGAAGATGATCCCGGCGGTGAGCTATCAGAAGATCGACGACCAGGGGCTGCACGTCACGATCGGCGGTGAGCCGCAGCTGCTGAACGTGGATCATGTGATTTTGTGCGCCGGGCAGGAGCCGAAGCGCGATCTGGCCGATCTGCTGCGCGAGGCGGGCAAAACGGTGCATTTGATTGGCGGGTGCGATGTGGCGATGGAGCTGGATGCGCGGCGGGCGATTGCGCAGGGGACGAAATTAGCTCTGGAGATCTAGAGCATTGCCCGGTGGCGCTGCGCTTACCGGGCCTACTAAACCGTAGGCCTGTGCAAGCGCAGCGCCGCCAGGCAAAACAATCTTACCGACGACGCCCCAGCTTCACCGATTTCAGCACCACAAACTTGTTGTTCGTCGCAATGGTGACGCAGTTGCCGAAAATCTTCTTCAGCTTGTGGAAGTAGTCCAGGTGGCGGTTCGCCACGATGTACAGCTCGCCGTTGATTTTCAGGCAGCGGCGCGCGTGGTGGAACATCTCCCACGCGACGTTATCCGTCAGGGCGTGCTTCTGGTGGAACGGCGGGTTGCAGAACACGGCGTTGAAGCGGAAAGGCTCTACGCCGGACAGTGCGTTGTTGATCATAAACTCGCAGCGATCCAGCGCGTCCGGCATATTGGTTTCCACGTTCAGACGGCTGGAGGCCACCGCCATCGGTGACTCGTCGCTGAACACCACGCTGGCTTCCGGGTTCTTCGCCAGCAGCGTCAGGCCAATCACGCCGTTACCGCAGCCGAGATCGACAATCTCACCTTCCAGATTTTCCGGCAGATGTTCCATAAAGAAACGCGCCCCGATATCCAGACCGGTGCGGGAGAAGACGTTCGCGTGGTTGTGGATGGTCCAGTCGGTGCCTTCCAGTTTCCAGCTCAGAGTCTCTGGCGCGTCGGCCAGCGCCGGTGCGCTGAAGGTGCAGTTGATCAGGCGCGCTTTTTTCCAGGCCAGCGTCGTGGTGGTCGGGCCGAGCACTTTCTCGAACAATTCCAGCGTCGAAGTGTGAATATCGCGCGCTTTGGCCCCCGCGATGATGCGGGTATCCGGCGTCACGACCTTACGCAGCGCGCGCAATTGCTGCTCCAGCAGCGCCATGGTTTTGGGCACTTTGATCAGCACCACCCCCGGCGCCTGCGGGTAGTCCGCGGTGCTGTCGAGGAACTTCACGCTGGACTCGTCGATGTCGTTATGGCGCAGGTTTTCACGCGTCGCCAGCTCGCTTAAGTAAGAATCACCGATACTATAAGGCGCATGTTCCGCCAGCGCGCAGCCCAGCGCGCCAAACGCGTCATTCAGGATCAGAACCGGCCCGCTGATTTCAGTCTCATCCAGCTGTTGCAGCAGATATTCATCCGCCGCTTCCCACGCCTGAAGCGGGTTAACGTCGTCCGTTTCCGGGAAACGTTTAAGGTTGAGTGAACGGAAACCGTTGTCTAAGTGGCTCATCGGCCCTCCTGAATGGTAAAATTTGGCGTATCCCTGAAAAGGGTGCGTGAGTATACCCGTTTTCACACTATTTTGGGGTTTTGATGAACCAGCTGACTTATCTCCAGGGCTACCCGGAGCAATTACTTTCCCAGGTGCGTGACCTGATTGCCGGGGGAAAGCTCGGCGCGGTGCTGGAAAAACGCTACCCCGACACGCACGATGTGACCACTGATAAGGCGCTCTGGCAGTATACGCAGGATCTGAAAAACCGGTATCTGAAGAGCGCGCCGCCGATCAATAAGGTGATGTACGACAACAAGATCCACGTGCTGAAAAATGCGCTCGGCCTGCACACCGCCATCTCCCGCGTGCAGGGCGGCAAGCTGAAGGCGAAGGCCGAAATCCGCGTCGCGACCGTCTTTCGCAACGCGCCGGAAGCCTTTCTGCGGATGATCGTGGTCCATGAGCTGGCCCACCTGAAAGAGAAAGAGCACGACAAAGCGTTCTACTCCCTGTGCTGCCATATGGAGCCGCAGTACCACCAGCTGGAGTTTGATACCCGTTTATGGCTGACGCATTTATCGTTAAAGAGTAATGCGCAGTAGCGCACGCGAAATGTCATGATGACGTGCTACAGTGGCATTAGGTTCCCAGCTACGGAGTACGTAAACGTTTATGATACGTTTCGCAGTCATCGGTACGAACTGGATCACGCGCCAGTTCGTCGACGCCGCCCACGAAACCGGCAAATATAAGCTCACCGCAGTCTATTCCCGCAGCCTTGAGCAGGCGCAGAGTTTTGCGAATGACTACCTGGTTGAACATCTGTTCACCTCGCTCGATGAGATGGCGCAAAGCGACGCCATTGACGCGGTCTATATCGCCAGCCCGAATTCTCTGCACTTCCCGCAAACGAAGCTGTTCCTCAGCCACAAAAAGCATGTGATCTGCGAGAAGCCGCTGGCTTCGAACATTGAGGAAGTAGAAGCCGCCATTGCGCTTGCCCGCGAAAACCAGGTGGTGCTGTTTGAAGCGTTCAAAACCGCCAGCCTGCCGAACTTCCTGCTGTTGCAGCAGTCGCTGCCAAAAATTGGCAAAGTGCGTAAAGCCTTTATCAACTACTGCCAGTATTCCTCGCGCTACCAGCGCTACCTGGACGGCGAAAACCCGAATACCTTTAACCCGGCCTTCTCGAATGGCTCGATTATGGATATCGGTTTTTACTGCCTGGCCTCTGCGGTCGCCCTGTGGGGTGAACCGCACGGCGTAACGGCCACCGCCAGCCTGCTGGAGAGCGGCGTGGATGCACACGGCGTTGTGGTGCTGGACTACGGTGATTTCAGCGTGACGTTGCAGCACTCGAAGGTCAGTGACTCCGTACTGCCAAGCGAAATTCAGGGCGAAGACGGCTCGCTGGTGATCGAAAAAATCTCCGAATGCCAGAAGCTAAGCATCGTCCCGCGCGGCGGCAAAGCGCAGGAGCTGACGCAGCCTCAGCATATTAACACTATGCTCTATGAGGCAGAGGTCTTCGCCCGCCTGGTAGAAGACAACGAAGTGAACCACCCCGGGCTTGCGATCAGCCGCACAACCGCGAAGCTGCAAACGGAGATCCGCCGACAGACTGGCGTGGTGTTCCCCGCAGACGGCGTGAATGTGGAAGCCGTCGCGTAAAGCTGTGTAATGAAACCGTGCAGACCATTGACGAAACCGATGGTCTGACATAATTTGTTACCTGCAAAGGGGAGTAACTTCTTCGCCGGTGGATCGTCATTACGATGCGTGCAAAACCGCATCCGGTCGCCGGGCAACCCTCGTGGTTGTAAGTGAGACCTTGCCGGAAGGCGAGGTCTATGCATAAAAAGCTAACGGCTATCGTCTTCTGACCATAGCCGTTTTTGTTTTTTTATGTGTAAGGAAAATAGTATGCATTCTGTCGGCACTCCAATGCTGTGGGGCGGATTCGCGGTTGTCGTGCTCATCATGCTGGCAATCGACCTCTTTTTGCAGGGTCGTCGCGGCGAGCACGGCATGAGCGTCAAGCAAGCCGCCGTCTGGTCGCTGGTATGGGTTACCCTCTCACTCCTTTTCTGCGCCGCCTTCTGGTGGTATCTGGCCTCAACCGAAGGCCGCGCGGTGGCCGATCCTCAGGCACTCGCCTTCCTCACCGGCTATCTGATTGAAAAAGCGCTGGCGGTTGATAACGTCTTCGTCTGGCTGATGCTGTTTAGCTATTTCGCCGTGCCTGCGGCTCTTCAGCGTCGCGTACTGGTGTATGGCGTGCTGGGTGCCATTGTCCTGCGTACCATCATGATCTTCGCCGGCAGCTGGCTGATTACTCAGTTTGAATGGCTGCTGTACGTGTTTGGTGCGTTCCTGCTATTCACCGGGGTCAAAATGGCGCTGGCGAAAGAAGACGATACCGGTATCGGTGATAAGCCACTGGTGAAGTGGATCCGGGGTCATCTGCGCATGACGGACAAGATCGAGAGCGAGCATTTCTTCGTGCGTAAGAACGGTCTCCTGTTCGCCACCCCGCTGCTGCTGGTGCTGATCCTTGTTGAACTGAGCGACGTGATTTTCGCAGTGGACAGTATCCCGGCTATCTTCGCCGTCACCACCGACCCGTTCATCGTGCTGACCTCAAACCTGTTCGCCATCCTGGGCCTGCGTGCGATGTACTTCCTGCTGGCGGGTGCGGCAGAGCGCTTCTCAATGCTGAAGTACGGTCTGTCGGTGATTCTGGTGTTCATTGGTATCAAGATGCTGATTGTTGATTTCTACCATATTCCGATCGCCATTTCGCTCGGCGTGGTGTTTGGCATTCTGCTGGTAACGCTGATTATCAATACCTGGGTTAACCGCCAGCACGATAAAAAGCAGCAGGTTTAGTGCGTTTTGCCGGGTGGCGCTGCGCTACCCGGCACTTTCGTTAACCAATAGTTAAAAAACATGACGCAACACGTAAAATCCAGCATTTTACTCTTCCGCCTTTCGCTGCTTTCCCTGATACTCAACCAGGCAAACAAATACTTACATCCGGACAAAAATGTGACTTAGAGCACATCCAGGATGGAACGCAATTTCACTCAGGAATAACGTATGAGCACACAATCACGCGGTCTGTTCGCGCGCCTGGCGCAGGGCAGTCTTGTAAAACAAATTCTGGTCGGGTTGGTACTGGGTATTCTGCTGGCGATGGTGTCAAAACCCGCTGCGGAAGCGACGGGACTGCTCGGTACCCTTTTCGTTGGCGCACTGAAGGCCGTTGCACCGGTACTGGTGCTGATGCTGGTGATGGCATCAATTGCCAACCACCAGCACGGACAAAAAACCAACATTCGTCCTATTCTGTTCCTGTATCTTCTGGGAACCTTCTCTGCTGCCTTAACGGCTGTGGTGTTCAGCTTCCTGTTCCCGTCCACGCTGCACCTGACCAGCGCCGCCGGTGATATCACCCCGCCGTCCGGGATTGTGGAAGTGCTTCGCGGTCTGCTGATGAGCATGGTTTCTAACCCTGTCACCGCGCTGATGAACGCGAACTACATTGGTATTCTGGTCTGGGCGATTGGTCTGGGCTTCGCGCTGCGCCATGGTAACGAGACCACGAAAAACCTGGTGAACGATATGTCGAACGCCGTCACCTTTATGGTGAAGCTGGTGATTCGCTTTGCGCCAGTCGGGATCTTTGGTCTGGTCTCTTCGACGCTGGCCACCACCGGTTTCGATGCGCTGTGGGGCTATGCGCAGCTGCTGTTCGTGCTGGTCGGCTGTATGCTGCTGGTGGCGCTGGTGATCAACCCGCTGCTGGTGTTCTGGCAGATCCGCCGCAACCCGTACCCGCTGGTGCTGACCTGCCTGCGCGAGAGCGGCGTGTACGCCTTCTTCACCCGCAGCTCTGCGGCAAACATTCCGGTGAACATGGCGCTGGCGGAGAAGCTGAACCTGGATCGCGATACCTATTCGGTGTCGATTCCACTGGGTGCAACCGTGAACATGGCGGGTGCGGCAATCACCATCACCGTGCTGACGCTGGCGGCCGTACATACGCTGGGTGTTCCGGTTGATCTGCCTACCGCGCTGCTGCTGAGCATCGTCGCATCGCTGTGTGCCTGTGGCGCCTCTGGCGTGGCGGGTGGTTCGCTGCTGCTGATCCCGCTGGCCTGTAACATGTTCGGTATCCCGAACGAGATTGCCATGCAGGTTGTGGCCGTGGGCTTCATTATCGGCGTATTGCAGGATTCCTGCGAAACCGCGCTGAACTCTTCTACCGACGTGCTGTTTACCGCAGCGGCCTGTCAGGCGGAAGACGCGCGGTTAGCGAAGAACGCCCTGCGCAGTTAAAACAAAAGCCCGGTGGCGGCTACGCCTTACCGGGCCTACAGAATATCGTAGGTCGGGTAAGCGTTAGCGCCACCCGACATAACACTTACAGCGTCACACCACTTTTAAAGATCGCCAGTTCGCGGAAGTCGTTCTTCTCGTTGCAGGTCTGCCTGCCGTTGGCAAATTCCACAATGGTATCCACAAACTCCGTCAGCAGCTGTGGCATCGTTTTGCCGTGGATCAGCTGTCCGGCATCAAAATCGATCCAGTGCTTTTTCTTCGCCGCCAGTTCGCTGTTAGTGGCGATTTTCACCGTCGGCACAAATCCACCGTACGGCGTTCCGCGCCCGGTACTGAACAGCACCATGTGACAGCCCGCCCCCGCCAGCGCGCTGGTGGCGACTGCATCGTTGCCCGGTGCGCTCAGCAGGTTCAGACCGTGGGTTTTCAGACGCTCACCGTAGCGCAGCACGTCCACCACCTGGCTGGCGCCCGCTTTCTGGGTGCAGCCGAGTGATTTCTCTTCAAGCGTGGTGATCCCGCCCGCTTTGTTACCCGGCGACGGGTTCTCATAAATCGGCTGGTTGTGGGCGATGAAGTACTGTTTGAAGTCGTTGACCATGGTAACGGTCTTCTCAAACGTCTCTTCGTCGCGACAGTGGCTCATCAGAATGCGCTCTGCGCCGAACATCTCCGGCACTTCGGTCAGCACCGTGGTGCCGCCGTTGGCAATCACGTAATCCGAGAAGCGGCCCAGCATCGGGTTAGCGGTAATGCCGGAAAGCCCATCCGATCCGCCGCACTCCAGGCCAAACTTCAGTTCGCTCAGCTTGCCCGGCTCGCGTTTGTCGTGACGCATCACCTCATACAGCTGGTGCAGCTGTTCAACGCCCGCTTCCACCTCGTCGTCCTGATGCTGGCACACCATAAAGTGCACGCGCTCAGGGTCAAATTCGCCCAGCGTGTCGCGGAAGGCATCGACCTGATTGTTTTCACAGCCAAGGCCAATCACCAGCACCGCCCCCGCATTCGGGTGGCGCACCATGTTTTGCAGCATGGTGCGGGTATTAATGTGGTCGTCACCCAGCTGGGAACAACCGTAGGTGTGGCTGAACAGATGCACGCCGTCGGTGCCTTCAGCATCGTTGGTCTCTTTCAGGAAACGCGTCTGAATTTGACGCGCGATCCCGTTCACGCACCCGACGGTCGGGAGGATCCACAGTTCATTGCGGATCCCCACCTCGCCGTTGGCGCGGCGGTAGATCTGCACCTCACGATCGGCCGCCTGTCCTTCTTCTGCCTGGAAGTCAGGTTGATAGCTGTACTCGTCCAGATCGCTGAGATTGGTGCGGGTATTGTGGGAATGAATGTACTCACCCGGCGCAATATCCGCCAGCGCATGACCGATGGGCAAACCGTACTTCACCACGTTCTCCCCTTTCGCGATGGGGATCAGGGCAAACTTATGTCCACGTCCAATGGCCTGGCGTAACGTCACCGACTGGTGGTCGAAGGTGACTTCCGTCCCTTCGGCTAAATCAGCCAGCGCGACGGCAACGTTATCCAGCGAATGGATTTTGATGTATTGCATATCAACCTCAAACGGCCTTAGTTCAGTTCAATGGCGAAGTAGTCACGCGCATTGTTAAAGCAGATGTTTTTCACCATTTCGCCCAGCAGCTGAAGATCCGCTGGCGCTTCACCCGCATGCACCCAGCGGCCAATCATCTGGCACAGAATGCGGCGGAAATATTCATGACGGGTATAGGAGAGGAAACTGCGGCTGTCGGTCAGCATGCCAACAAAGCGGCTCAGCAGACCGAGCTGCGCCAGCTGCGTCATCTGACGCTCCATGCCGTCTTTCTGATCGTTAAACCACCAGCCGGAGCCAAACTGCATCTTGCCCGGCATCCCTTCGCCCTGGAAGTTGCCGATCATGGTGCCCAGCACTTCGTTATCGCGTGGATTCAGGCAGTAAAGGATGGTTTTTGGCAGCAGGTTTTGCTCGTTCTGTTTGCTCAGCAGTTTTGACAGCTCTTCCGCCATCGGACGGTCGTTGATGGAGTCAAAGCCCACGTCCGCGCCCAGCAGTTTGAACTGGCGCTGGTTGTTATTACGCAGCGCACCGATGTGGTACTGCTGAACCCAGCCGCGACGGGCGTATTCCGCACCGAGGAACACCAGCACCGCGGTTTTGAACTGCGCCACTTCGTGCTCGCTTAGCTGTTCGCCAGAGAGACGACGCGCCAGAATGCTGTCCAGTTCGGCTTCGTTCGATTCCGCGAACAGCACCACGTCCAGCGCGTGGTCAGACACTTTACAGCCATGCGCCGCAAAGTGATCCAGGCGTTTGGTCAGCGCGGTTTGCAGATCGGCGAAACGACGGATGTCGGTATCGGACACTTCCGCCAGCTTCGCCATGTAGTCATTGAAGGTGGCCTGTTCGATGTTGAAGGCTTTATCCGGGCGCCAGCTTGGCAGCACTTTGATGTCAAAAGAGGTGTCTTTCGCGACAACTGCGTGGTGTTCCAGCGAGTCGATCGGATCGTCGGTAGTGCCCACCATCTTCACGTTCATCTGCTTCATGATGCCGCGCGCCGAGAAGCTATCCTGCGCCAGCAGTTCGTTGCACTGATCCCAGATTTCATCCGCCGTGGCGGGAGAAAGGAGCTTGCCGGTAATACCAAACGGACGACGCAGTTCGAGGTGCGTCCAGTGGTATAACGGGTTACCGATGGTGTGCGGCACGGTGGCGGCCCATGCGTCAAACTTCTCGCGATCGGTCGCGTCGCCGGTACACAGGCGCTCGGCCACACCGTTGGTGCGCATTGCGCGCCACTTATAGTGGTCACCCTTCAGCCAGATATCATACAGGTTTTTGAAACGGTAATTTTCGGCAACCTGCTGCGGCGGTAAATGGCAGTGGTAGTCGAAAATCGGCTGGTCTTTTGCGTAGTCGTGGTACAGGCGGCGAGCAAATTCGGTATCTAACAGAAAATCTTCGGTCATAAACGGCGTCATTATCGTCTTCCTCATTACGGGAGCGTCAGAAAGCTTATGTTCAGATGCTGCAAAGTTATCACACCAATTTCCACAGGCCGACGTTTTTTTCGTGAGTTAGATCAATAAACGTCGACAAATAAATTACCCTCAAAGGGGTAAACCCACTCGCAGGCCGCGCCAGTTCTGGCTTTACGCACGCCGCATAATGTCCCTACAAAGATTCACACTTTTGTGATGTCACTCACCTTTTAAAGTTGTATGACAAGTTATCTTTTCGCCGTCGCAAACTATAAGCCGACGGAATGCATTACCGGTGTTTGATACATCGGATTTAACGGTACGGAAGCCGACTTAGCACGATTACTTATGGCAAGGTTCGGGCCGTTCCGGGACAGGTTCCCGGTTACGCCCCTCCCGTTACAGAACAGCTCCCGGCAACGGTTGAGTTGTTGCCGTGTCCCGACACGGAAATAACATAACGATGAGGTTTTACATGCGTAAAATTAAAGGGTTACGTTGGTACATGATCGCACTGGTGACGCTCGGCACCGTGCTGGGCTACCTGACACGTAACACCGTGGCAGCAGCGGCGCCAACGTTGATGGAAGAGTTACATATCTCCACGCAGCAATACTCTTACATCATTGCGGCCTATTCTGCCGCTTACACCGTAATGCAGCCTGTTGCAGGTTATGTTCTTGATATTCTGGGTACAAAAATTGGTTATGCCTTCTTCGCAGTAGCCTGGGCCGTCTTCTGTGGAGCAACCGCGCTGGCTGGCAGCTGGGGTGGACTGGCGCTGGCGCGTGGCGCGGTCGGTGCGGCCGAAGCGGCGATGATCCCCGCGGGTCTGAAAGCCAGCTCCGAGTGGTTCCCGGCCAAAGAGCGTTCAATCGCTGTCGGTTACTTCAACGTCGGCTCCTCCATCGGGGCGATGATTGCGCCACCGCTGGTGGTGTGGGCTATCGTGATGCACAGCTGGCAGATGGCGTTCATCATCTCTGGTGTGCTGAGCTTTGCCTGGGCCATGGCGTGGCTGATCTTCTATAAACACCCGCGCGATCAGAAAAAGCTGTCTGACGAAGAACGTGACTACATTATCAATGGTCAGGAATCTCAGCATCAGACCGACAACGGTAAGAAGATGTCCGTCTGGCAGATCCTGGGCACCCGTCAGTTCTGGGGTATCGCCCTGCCACGCTTCCTGGCAGAACCGGCCTGGGGTACGTTCAACGCCTGGATCCCGCTGTTCATGTTTAAAGTTTACGGCTTTAACCTGAAAGAGATCGCGATGTTCGCCTGGATGCCGATGCTGTTTGCTGACCTGGGCTGTATCGTCGGCGGCTACCTGCCACCGCTGTTCCAGCGCTGGTTCGGTGTGAACCTGATTGTTTCCCGTAAGATGGTGGTCACCATGGGCGCCCTGCTGATGATTGGTCCGGGCATGATCGGCCTGTTCACCAGCCCTTACGTGGCTATCGCCCTGCTGTGTATCGGGGGCTTCGCTCACCAGTCTCTGTCCGGTGCGCTGATTACGCTCTCTTCCGACGTGTTTGGTCGTAACGAAGTGGCTACCGCCAACGGCCTGACCGGTATGGCCGCCTGGACAGCGAGCACGATGTTTGCGCTGGTGGTCGGCGCGCTGGCGGATACCATCGGCTTCAGCCCGCTGTTCGCGGTACTGGCTATCTTCGACCTGCTGGGTGCGGTGGTTATCTGGACGGTGCTGAAAAGTAAATCCGCCGATGAACTGGCGAAAGAGTCCCTTGGGGGACCGGCGACGCAGAGTTAGCGTTGTTGTGCCGGGTGGCGGCTCCGCCTTACCCGGCCTACAAAACCTAATAAAATCGTAGGCCGGGTAAGCGCAGCGCCACCCGGCAAAATCTACTCAAAAGCCGCCTCCGGGCGGCTTTTTTCATGGCGAAATCTGGAGACTGGCACGCAAAAGTGGTATAATAAATCATTCGCCGTACCCTGCCTGGAGCGCATATGGAAATCACCGAATCACGTCGTTTATATCAACAACTTGCCGCCGAGCTGAAAGATCGCATCGAGCAAGGGGTCTATCTTGTCGGTGATAAACTTCCCGCTGAGCGCTTCATTGCGGATGAAAAAAGCGTCAGCCGTACGGTGGTCCGCGAAGCCATCATCATGCTGGAAGTGGAAGGGTATGTTGAGGTACGCAAAGGTTCCGGCATTCATGTGATTTCCAGCCAGGCGAAACACTCCCCCGCGCCGGACGAAAGTCTGGAGTTTGCCAGCTACGGTCCGTTTGAGCTTCTCCAGGCTCGCCAGCTGATTGAAAGCAACATCGCGGAATTTGCGGCGACGCAGGTGACCAAGCAGGACATCATGAAGCTGATGGAAATCCAGGATCACGCGCGTAAAGAAAAATGTTTCCGCGATTCAGAATGGGACCTGCAATTCCACGTCCAGGTTGCCCTTGCGACTCAGAATACGGCGCTGGCGGCAATCGTTGAAAAAATGTGGACTCAGCGCGTTCACAACCCGTACTGGAAAAAATTGCACGATCACATTGATTCCCGCACGGTTGATAACTGGTGTGACGACCATGACCAAATTCTTAAAGCCCTGATTCGTAAAGATCCACATGCGGCGAAACTGGCGATGTGGCAGCATCTCGAGAACACAAAACAGATGCTGTTTAATGAAACAAGTGATGACTTTGAATTTAACGCTGACCGCTATCTTTTTGCCGATAATCCGGTGGTTCACCTCGATACGGCGACCAATGTCGCAAAATAAGCTCCCAAACTGCTGGCAGGCGCACCGCTGCGCCTTCCGGTCAGACAGGGTAAGAAAACCTCTATAGTGTCAGCCTTTGTAAAATTTCTCGCTCCCCTCCGTGGCTTACGCCAAAATCGTGTTTCCCCTCAAATTCTGTGACGCAGAACGTCGGGCTTTGTTACAATTGGATTCACTTCGTTATTTTGTAAGTTAGTGCTTGCTAACCAGCCAATTAACAGGGAACAGTGTTGGCCACACATCAATGTGTCCGCGAGCGACCATAATGAAATCACGACAATGTCGCCGTGCTGTTTTTCCCGAATGACAGGCGTGACGTTAACCGATTTCCAGGAACACTGAATGGAACTTTTGACCCAACTACTGAACGCCCTCTGGGCTCAGGATTTCGAAACGCTGGCCAACCCGTCCATGATTGGCATGCTCTACTTTGTGTTATTTATGATCCTGTTCCTTGAGAACGGTCTGCTGCCTGCTGCCTTTTTACCGGGCGACAGTCTGCTGGTGCTGGTCGGCGTGCTCTGTGCGAAGGGGGCAATGGCTTTCCCGCAAACGGTCCTGCTTTTGACCATTGCCGCCAGCCTGGGTTGCTGGGTGAGTTATATTCAGGGGCGATGGCTGGGCAACACGCGAATCGTTCAGAACTGGCTTTCGCATCTCCCGGCACATTACCACCAGCGAGCGCACCACCTTTTCCATAAGCATGGGCTTTCCGCCTTGCTGATTGGCCGTTTTATCGCCTTTGTACGCACCCTGCTGCCCACCATCGCGGGTCTGTCCGGCCTGAGCAGTACGCGCTTCCAGTTCTTTAACTGGATGAGTGGCTTGCTGTGGGTGCTGATCCTGACCACGCTCGGCTACGCGCTCGGTAAAACGCCGGTCTTTATGAAATATGAAGACCAGCTGATGTCTTGCCTGATGCTGCTGCCCGTCGTCCTGCTGGTGTTTGGCCTGGTCGGTTCACTGGTTGTGCTGTGGAAGAAGAAATACGGAGCCAGGGGTTAACGATGGTTATCTCCCCGCTCGCGCTGCGCCGCTTCTCTTACGCCATCGTCGCGCTGATGATGTTCAGCGCCCTCATTCTGCTGTGGTCGGCGCTACAGCATGAGGAGTCTACGCTCGCTATCCGTCCTGTGAGTCAGGGAGCCAGCGTGCCGGATGGTTTTTCCATCTGGCATCATCTGGACGCAAACGGGATCCGCTTTAAGAGCATCACGCCGCAAGACGATGTGCTGCTGATAAAATTTGACTCCAGTGCGCAAAGCGCCGCGGCGAAAGCCGTGCTGGACCGCACGCTGCCGCAGGGTTACATCATCGCGCAACAGGATGATGACAGCCACGTTGCCTCCTGGATGTCACGGTTACGCGACACCTCGCATCGATTTGGTTAACGACTAAGATTCCGAATATTTTCACCGACTTTGGTGAAACTCCCGTTTACTTACTATGCTTAAGTACGCGGAGCACCCCTCAGATGTTCTCCGCATAGTTCTGGAACACGGCTTACGCCGTTACACAATGGAAGGTTTCTATAATGAAATACCGCATCACTCTGGCTTTGGCCCTTTTTTCTTTAAGCACAGCTTCCTTCGCTATGTCTCTTTGTCAGGAGAAAGAACAGGATATCCAACGCGAAATCAGTTATGCCGAAAAGCATAACAATCAGCACCGGATCGACGGACTGAAAAAAGCGTTGAGCGAAGTGAAAGACAATTGTACGGACAGCAAGCTGCGTGCCGATCATCAGGAAAAGATCGCTGAACAGAAGGAGGAGATAGCCGAGCGCCGTCAAGACCTGCAAGAAGCGAAAGAGAAAGGTGATGCGGAAAAAATTGCCAAGCGCGAGAGGAAGTTGCAAGAGGCGCAGGACGAACTGAAAGCGCTGGAAGCTCGCGATTATTGAGTTAACGGAAATCTCAACAGGAGAAAATCATGTCAAAAGATACAACTTCAGAAAATCTGCGCGCTGAACTGAAATCCCTGGCGGATACCCTGGAAGAGGTACTGAACTCTTCTGCCGATAAATCGAAAGAAGAAGTGAGCAAACTGCGCAGCAAAGCGGAGCAGGCGCTGAAAGAGAGCCGTTACCGTCTGGGTGAAACCGGTGATGCACTGGCGAAACAGACCCGCGAAGCGGCAGCGCGCGCAGACGAATATGTACGTGATAATCCATGGACGGGTGTAGGTATTGGTGCCGCAGTGGGTGTGGTGCTGGGTGTCCTGCTGACGCGTCGTTGATTATGGAAGATCCACGTCACGCACAAGGGCCTGCTAAAAACGTCCTCGGCATCGGCCAGCGTATTCTTACCACGCTGGTCGGGATTGCCGAAACGCGCGTCCGGCTTGCGGTAGTGGAACTGGAAGAAGAGAAAGCCAATCTCTTCCAGATGCTGCTCATGCTTGGCCTTACGATGCTCTTTGCCGCGTTTGGTCTGATGAGCCTGATGGTGTTAATCATCTGGGCAATCGATCCACAATATCGTCTGAACGCGATGATTGCGACTACCGTGGTTCTGCTGGTGGCGGCGCTGATAGGCGGTATCTGGACCCTGCATAAAGCGCGTACGTCAACCTTCCTGCGCCACACGCGTCAGGAGCTGGCTAACGACCGCGCCCTGCTGGAGGATGATAAGTCGTGAGCGACAAAGCCGAACGTCAGAAGCGAAAAGCGTATCTGCTGAGCCAAATCCAGCAGCAGCGGCTGGATCTGTCCGCCAGCCGTCGCGACTGGCTGGAGCTGACTCAGCGTTACGATCGCGGCTGGAATACTCTCCTGAGCCTGCGATCGTGGGCGCTGGTGGGTAGCAGCGTGAT
The DNA here is from genome assembly GCF_049238105.1 of Enterobacter cloacae complex sp. IR5418. Lineage (NCBI taxonomy): Bacteria > Pseudomonadati > Pseudomonadota > Gammaproteobacteria > Enterobacterales > Enterobacteriaceae > Enterobacter > Enterobacter cloacae complex sp. IR5418. The sequence continues at coordinate 28,225 of NZ_JBMKHS010000007.1, forward strand.
GGCTATCTGGACGATTCATCATCCAAACATGCTGATTCGCTGGGCACGCCGTGGCTTTGGTGTCTGGAGCGCATGGCGTCTGGTGAAAACTACGCTGCGACAGCAGCAGTTGCGCTAGCTTTCTTGCCGGGTGACGCTGCGCTTACCCGGCAAAACTTCCTCCCTTACTCAATATCTTTGAAAAAGATTAACAGTTTTCCTTGCTAACAATTGCCATCCGCCCCGTTTACACTCCTCTCCATCGACAGCAAAGACGCGGTATCTACCCGAATTTGCACGCAAATAACGTTTAGCCGCTGATGTGGTTTCCTGGATAGTAAAATGAAAAAATTAGAAGATGTTGGTGTACTGGTAGCGCGAATTCTGATGCCTGTTCTGTTCATTACCGCAGGTTGGGGCAAAATCACCGGCTATGCGGGCACTCAGCAATATATGGAAGCGATGGGCGTGCCAGGGTTCCTGCTGCCGCTGACCATCCTGCTTGAGTTCGGCGGCGGCCTGGCAGTGTTGTTCGGTTTCCTGACCCGCACCACGGCGCTGTTCACCGCAGGCTTTACCCTGCTGACCGCGTTCATCTTCCACAGTAACTTTGCGGAAGGCGTGAACTCCCTGATGTTCATGAAAAACCTGACCATCGCGGGTGGCTTCCTGCTGCTGGCCATCACTGGTCCAGGGGCTTACAGCATCGACCGTCTTCTGAATAAGAAGTGGTAAGCAGGCTATACTGATTACATTCAAAGCGAGGAGACATCTCCTCGCTTTTGCTATCTGACGGAGGAGTAAAAAATGGGACAACTCGTAGACGGCGTCTGGCAGGATGTCTGGTATGACACCAAATCCACCGGTGGACGCTTTAAGCGCTCTGTTTCGGCCTTCCGTAACTGGCTGACCGCCGACGGCGCACCCGGCCCGAGTGGCGAAGGGGGTTTTGCGGCGGAGAAAGATCGTTATCATCTATACGTTTCTCTCGCCTGCCCGTGGGCGCACCGCACGCTGATTGTGCGCAAACTTAAAGGTCTCGAATCGTTGATTCCGGTTTCGGTGGTCAACCCGCTGATGCTGGAAAACGGCTGGACGTTCGACAGTGACTTCCCTGCCGCGACCGGTGATGAGCTTTATCATCACGATTTCCTGTATCAGCTCTATTTACGCGCCGATCCGCACTACACCGGACGCGTAACAGTGCCTGTGCTGTGGGACAAGAAAAACCAGACGATCGTCAGCAATGAATCCGCTGAAATCATTCGCATGTTCAATACCGCGTTTGACGCGCACGGCGCCCGCGCCGGGGATTACTACCCGGTTGAGCTGCGCGAGAAAATTGACGAGCTGAACGGCTGGATCTACGACAACGTTAACAACGGCGTCTATAAAGCAGGATTTGCCACCAGCCAGGAAGCGTACGACGAAGCGGTCGGAAAAGTCTTTGAATCCCTGGAGCGTCTGGAGCAGATCCTCGGCCAGCATCGCTATCTGACGGGCGACCGCCTGACGGAGGCGGACATCCGCCTGTGGACCACGCTGATCCGCTTTGATCCGGTGTATGTCACCCACTTCAAGTGCGACAAGCATCGCATCAGTGATTACCTGAACCTGCACGGTTTCCTGCGCGACATCTATCAGATGCCGGGGATTGCGGAGACGGTCAATTTTGACCATATTCGCACCCACTATTTCCGCAGCCATAAGACCATCAACCCAACGGGCATTATCTCCATTGGCCCGTGGCAGGATCTGGATGAACCACACGGGCGCGACGTGCGTTTCGGATAATTATTTAGGGAATCAATTGATTCCCTTTTTTAATTTACGGCATGCATCTATCCTTACCTCGATCGCTTAGAAAACAAGTGATTGACTGATATAAGAGGCAAGGAAAAATGGACTGGTATTTAAAGGTACTGCGCAACTATTTTGGTTTTGGTGGCCGCGCCCGCCGCAAAGAGTACTGGATGTTCGTTCTGGTGAACTTCGTCCTGATTATGGTGCTGGGCATTGTGGACAAGATCCTCGGCTGGGAACGCGAGGGGGGTGAAGGCATTCTCACCACCATTTATGGTGTGTTAGTTCTGCTGCCTTCATGGGCCGTACTGTTTCGTCGTCTCCACGACACCGATCGTTCGGCGTGGTGGCTGCTGTTACTGCTGATCCCGCTTATCGGCTGGATCGTGATTTTGATTTTCAACTGTCAGAGCGGAACGCCTGGCGAAAACCGCTTTGGTCCGGATCCTAAGGCAAGCGCGTAAATTCTGCCCGGTGGCGCTTACGCTTACCGGGCCTGCGCTTATTTGTTGTGGTGGGCAAAGAGCTTTGGAATTTCACGCAAACACCACGATTTGGCTTCGCCCATGCTGTCGCGACGCCACGCCATAATAATATCCACTTCGCTGGTGTATTCCGGGCTGACGACGCGCAGCCGCCCTTCTGCAATGTCCTTTTCGACAAACGGATACGGCATGGTCGCCACGCCCAACCCCGCCAGGAGCGCCTGACGCTTATCTTCCAGCGACGTTACCGTCAGTCGCGGCTGTTTATCCAGCAACTGTACCGTCAGCACCGGTCGTTCACGGGCAGTATCCGCGACCGCCACGCCACGATACTTCACGCGCGTGACCTCAGAAAGCGGCTCCGGCTCCTGATGGATAGGGTGATCCGGGGCTGCGACGTAAACGTTCATCACGCTGTACAGTTTGCGTGAGTTGATCTCTGACGATGAGCGGAAATGCATGTCCGGCGCAATGACGATATCCGCCCTGCCCGTCTCAAGACGCTCCCACGCCCCGGCCAGCACCTCGGTGATGATCGACAGCTGGGTATTGGCTTTCGCGGCCAGTCTGTCCACCAGCGGGAACAGCGCCTCGGTGGGCACCAGCGCTTCGGTGACTAACGTCAGGTGGGTTTCCCAGCCGCGGGCCAGCGCTTCGGCATCCGTCGTCAGCTTATCCGCCGCTTCCAGCAATACGCGGCCGCGCTCCAGCAGCATTCGCCCAACGTTGGTGAATTTTGTTCGATGACCGGAGCGATCGAAGAGCACGACATCCAGCTCCTCTTCCAGCTTTTGCATGGTGTAGCTCAGCGCAGACGGAACGCGCCCCAGTTCATCTGCCGCCGCGGCAAAACTGCCGCGCCTGTCAATCGCGTCCATGACGCGAAGCGCCTCAAGCGTCAATGCTCTCTCTTTAGCCATCTCGTTCTCATTCAGGAAATTTGAACATACCGGGCAGAATATCTGGCTAACAATGCAGCGTCCATACCTTTACCATTGATTTAGTGTAAAGAGAGGTCAAGTTTATGATTACGACAAGAACAGCGAAACAGTGCGGACAAGCCGATTTCGGTTGGTTGCAGGCCCGCTACACCTTTTCCTTTGGACACTACTTTGACCCTAAACTTCTCGGTTACGCTTCACTGCGCGTATTGAATCAGGAAGTACTCGCCCCGGGCGCGTCCTTCCAGCCGCGCACGTACCCTAAAGTCGATATCCTGAACCTGATCCTGGAAGGCGAGGCAGAATACCGCGATAGCGAGGGCAATCATGTCCAGGCGAAGGCTGGCGAGGCGCTGCTAATTTCCACGCAGCCAGGCATTAGCTATAGCGAGCATAACCTCAGCAAAGATAAAACGCTGACCCGCATGCAGCTGTGGCTTGATGCCTGTCCGGAGCGGGAAAATCCGCTGGTGCAAAAGATCGATCTGAAGGGCGATAAACAGCAGCTGATTGCCTCACCAGACGGCAGCAAAGGCAGTTTGCAGTTACGCCAGCAGGTATGGCTGCACCATATCGAACTGAAAAAAGGTGAACAGGCGAGCTTCCAGCTTCATGGCCCGCGCGCCTATTTGCAGTCCATTCACGGAACGGTGCATGCGGTAACGCATACGGAAGAGAAAGAAGCGCTCACCTGCGGTGACGGGGCGTTTATTCGTGATGAAGCGAATATCACCCTGGTGGCAGACACGCCGCTGCGCGCGCTGCTGATTGATTTGCCGGTGTAAAGAACGCACTCGCCCTTACCCCTCACCCTGGCCCTCTCCCCAAAGGGGAGAGGGAACGATCAAGCCCCTCGCCCCTCTGGGGAGAGGGGTTGGGGTGAGGGGAAATTTTTACACCTTATTCGCCATAATCTCTATGATCTGCCGGTCCGTTGCCTGCATTGAGCGGCACGCCAGGGCGCACAGGTTAGAAATAGACTGTTCCACATCGTGCGCCACAATCCCCTCGTTACCTGTCACGGCAGTATCATCCAGCGCCATCATCACGGCTTTCCAGGCGCTGGTGACGCTGGTCGAGACTTTCATTGCGCAGCTGTTAGACGCCCCATAGCAGATCATCCCGCTCACGTCGCCGATCATACTGCCGATCGCCATGGAAATGGTCTGGTAAGAACCGCCCATCAGCCACGCCATCCCCGCCGCAGCCCCCATTGCTGCCGTTGTCGCCGCGCACAACGCGGACAAGCGCGGAAGCTGGTAATGGATATAGATAGCCGACAGATGCGAGAGCATCAGCGCCCGCGCCAGGCGTTCGTCATCAGCCTGAACATGTTCAGCCACCACGACCACCGGCATGGTGGCGGTGATGCCCTGATTCCCGGACCCCGAGTTGCTCATCGCCGGTAGCGTCGCGCCCCCCATGCGGGCATCCGAGGCCGCGCTGGTGCGGATAACAATGTCTGAACCCAGATCCTGGGCCATCCATCCCCGTGCGCGCTGTTTATTGAGCGTCGCGCCAATGTGCAACCCCCAGTTACCACGTAAACCTTCCCGGGAGAGCGCATCGTTCAGTCGCCCTGCATCGAGGATAAAGCGGATCGCGTCGAACGGCACCTGTTCCACAAACTCAAGGATCTGCGAGAGCGTGGTGGTCGAGAGCACCGCAAGCGGATCATCGTTCGTCTGGCGCTGTTGCTCGTCAAGCCTGAAGCGCGTTTCGCCCTGACAAACCACCTCCACCACCCGGGTATGCCCGCCCGCAATAGTCACCATCGCCGAGGACTCACCGGCGTAAACGCAGGCACGCGAATAGAGGATCTCATCGCACGGCTCCTGCAATTTCACCTGCACCAGACCGGCGCTAAGCATTGCTTTGGCGCGCGCCAGCGCATCGGCGGTGACATCTTTCAGCACCTCCAGCCCCGCCTGCGCATTGCCACCGATGGCCCCCAGCGCGGCCGCTATTGGCAAACCAACCATACCGGTGCCGGGTACCGTTACGCCAAGCCCGTTTTTCATCAGGTTCGGCGATACCCACGCCTCGATACGCGTTACATCGCCGGAAAGCTGTCCGGCAGCCATGGCGCAGGCCAGCGCCAGCGAGACGGGTTCGGTACACCCCAGCGCAGGCTTTACCTCTTCCTGCACGGCGCGAATAAAATGGTTCCATAAAGGATTAATTTGCTCAGACATCGTTACGACCTTATTTAACCTCATGAGAAGGCGAGGAAAGGAGAAACACAAAGCAGCAGCCCGGTAATCACAATAATCACCAGCGATACGCCTTTATATTTATGAAGTGCGGGCACTTTGTAGACCAGCCACGCCGGAATTAAGCAGCCCACCATCCCGAAAATAGGGCTACAGATGGAGGTGAAGCTCAGCACCGGCGCGTTTAATACAATCGCGCTCCAGGCCAGCAGGATGGCGAAGAGCATAATCCCGCGCTGGACGGTGTTTTCATTGATTTTCTCCACCGGCATTTTGCGGCGCAGGATATTCATTACGATGCCCTGCGTCGCCTCACGAAAGCCGAGATAGACGCCGAAGAAGGCGGTCATCACAGCGAAGATATTGAGGATCACGCTGACGATTTTGACCCAGCCCGCACCGTCGCCGCTGATAAACTGTGCCGCGATTGCCAGGGCAGAAATGTTCTGCTCGTAGGCTTTCACCGCCTCGTCGTGCCCCATCGCCAGTGTGAAGGAGACCGCGTAGAAAAAGACCGTGACAAACAGCACGCCGAAAGCAATATTCATCGCCCGCAGCGCTTTATGACGCGCCTCCTCAACGGATTTTTCCCGCGACCGATAGGAAATTACCATCGGGCTTAAGGTCTGAATAAACAAAATGGAGGTTAAGGTGAAAGGCAGCGTAATAATGGCATTTTTAATCAGCAGCCCCATCGGTGGCAGCATGCCGACATTGGCTAAATGCCAGAGTCCAATCATCGAAAGACCCAGCGCCGCCACCACAAATAATTTGGTCAGCACCATCAGGCTGGAGACTTTAAACAGCAGCTTTTCACCGCGCGACGAAATAGCGACCAGAATGCAGATCAGGAATAAACCGTAGAACGGATTTTCAGATAACAAACCGTCGGTCACGCCGAAGGTGTGCAAATAAGATGCGCTGTCGTTGGTGATAGCCGTGGAATAGACAAACATCCAGATCACCAGCATCACGAAATAAAGCGCACCCAACAAGATGCCCCAGTTTTTACCTAAATAACCGCTAATGACGCTCGGGTAGTCTTTACATTCCGGGGATCCCGCCAGCGTATTAATAAACAGGCGCTGGAACAGGTACATGGCCGGATAGCCAATAATCGACGAGAGCAAAAAGACCCACAGCCCCATTAATCCGACCTGCACCGGGAGAAAAACAATCCCCGCGCCGATAGCCATCCCAATACTCATGATGACCCAGCCCGTATCGGTACTGTCGAATTTGATCGCCTCTCGCCATTCGCTTTCGCTCATTCCCGCCCGCCTTGCCGCAGGGGAATCACTCACAATCACATTGCTGTTTGTTGCCATATTCATTGGGCACTCGCTTATTTTGTAGGGTAACTAGTTGTTTTTATAAGTTTCCGACCGCCAGCGATGGCGAGTCAGAGAGTGCAGGTGTGTGTTATTGGTATGGGGAGATCATATCCGGAGCGCGGGAGAAAAAAGTCACAACTTTAATGAGGGTTTTCTTCGTTGGGAGGAAATTTTGCTTTTGGTGGATTCGATAAAGAGGTTATTTTCTAAAAGTAACGGTGTTCACGAAATTAAAAGCCTCCTCAAGCGAGGAGGCTTGAAGGCAGCCGGAATTACATCGCCTGCGTAAACGTCCTCGATATCACGTCCTGCTGCTGCTCACGCGTCAGGGCGTTAAACCGCACCGCATAGCCTGAAACGCGGATCGTCAGGTTCGGGTAGTTCTCCGGATGGGCAATCGCATCCAGCAGCATCTCCCGGTTCATCACGTTAACGTTCAGGTGCTGACCGCCCTCAATGGTCGCTTCGTGGTGGAAATACCCGTCCAGCAGCCCTACCAAGTTGTTTTTGCGCACCGGCTCGTCCTTGCCCAGCGCCTGCGGCACGATGGAGAAGGTGTAGGAGATCCCGTCTTTCGCATAGGTGAACGGCAGCTTGGCGACCGAGGTTAACGACGCCACCGCCCCTTTTCTGTCGCGCCCGTGCATCGGGTTGGCCCCCGGTGCAAACGGCGTACCACCGCGGCGTCCGTCCGGCGTGTTGCCGGTCTTCTGGCCGTAAACCACATTGGAGGTGATGGTCAGGATCGACTGCGTCGGCACCGCGTTGCGGTATGTCGGCAGCGCCTGGATCTTCTTCATAAAGCGCTCCACCAGGTCGCAGGCAATGCTGTCCACGCGATCGTCGTTGTTGCCGTACTGCGGGTAGTCGCCTTCGATGACAAAATCGACCGCCAGACCAGTGTGGTCGCGCACCGGTTTTACCGTGGCGTATTTGATGGCCGACAGGGAATCCGCCGCCACCGACAGTCCGGCAATGCCGCAGGCCATGGTGCGGTAGACGTCCCGGTCGTGGAGCGCCATCAGCGAGGCTTCGTAGCTGTACTTATCATGCATGTAGTGAATGAGATTCAGCGCGCTAATGTACTGCACCGCCAGCCAGTCCATAAAGTGGTCGAGGCTCGCCATCACGGTGTCGTAATCCAGCACCTCATCCAGCAGCGGCTCGGTTTTCGGCCCCACCTGGATCTTCAGCTTCTCATCCACCCCACCGTTGATCGCGTACAGCAGCGTTTTCGCCAGGTTAGCGCGCGCGCCGAAGAACTGCATCTGCTTGCCGATCACCATCGGGCTGACGCAGCAGGCAATGGCGTAGTCGTCACTGTTGAAGTCAGCGCGCATCAGATCGTCGTTCTCATATTGCAGCGAGGAGGTAACGATAGAGACCTGCGCGGCATATTTCTTGAAGGCGATTGGCAGTTTCTCGGACCAGAGGATCGTCAGGTTTGGCTCCGGCGCAGGCCCCATGGTGTGCAGGGTATGCAGGTAGCGGAAGCTGTTTTTGGTCACCAGCGTGCGGCCATCCAGACCCATGCCGCCAATCACTTCCGTGGCCCAGATCGGATCGCCAGAGAAGAGGGTGTCGAACTCCGGCGTGCGCAGGAAGCGTACCATGCGGATCTTCATGATGAAGTGGTCGATCAGCTCCTGGGCCTGAACCTCATTCAGCCTTCCTGCCTGCATGTCGCGTTCAATGTAGATATCGAGGAACGAGGCCGTGCGCCCCAGCGACATCGCCCCGCCGTTCTGGGATTTCACTGCGGCAAGGTAGGCAAAGTAGACCCACTGCACCGCTTCCTGCGCATTCATCGCCGGACGTGAAATATCAAAGCCATAGTTCGCCGCCATCTGCTGGATCTGAAGCAGCGCACGTTTATGCTCCGCCAGCTCCTCACGCAGGCGGATCGTGGCCTCCAGATCTTCTCCGCGCTCCAGTTTCCCCTGGAGATCGGCGAACTGGAGTTCACGTTCGCGCACCAGATAGCTGATGCCGTACAGCGCCACGCGGCGGTAGTCGCCGATGATGCGTCCGCGCCCGTAGCCATCCGGCAGACCGGTTAACACGCCCGATTTGCGGCAGCGCATCATTTCCGGGGAGTAAACGTCAAACACGCCATGGTTGTGGGTTTTGCGCAGGTCGGTGAAGAGATATTCAAACTGCGGATCCATCTCGCGACCGTAGGCTTCAAACGAGCTGCGGATCATGTTGATCCCGCCGTACGGGTGCAGGGCGCGCTTGAGCGGCTTGTCGGTTTGCAGGCCGACGATTGTCTCCAGCTCCTGGTCAATATAGCCCGGCCCGTGGGCGGTAATGGTGGTCGCGATGTTGGTATCAAAATCCACCGGGGCGTGGGTGGCATTCTCCTGGCGAATACCGACCATCACCTTCTGCCACAGCGCCGTCGTTGCTGGCGTCGCCTGCGCGAGGAAAGCTTCATCGCCTTCATAAGGGGTGTAGTTATGCTGAATAAAATCGCGCACGTTAACGGCGTTTTTCCATTCTTCACCGCGAAACCCGGCCCATGCGTCGCTGTAAGGCGCGACGCCCGTATCGATTGTTACTTTCATCAGATTCTCGCTTTATCAGGCGTAAGCCGCGGCCGGAGTAACCTTCCCAAGACGGAGGGCATCCAGCGCGATCATTTTTTCTTCGTTGGTAGGGATAACCGCGCAGGCCGCGCGGGACGACTCGGTGGAGATGACGCGCTCACCCGCGCTGCCCGGCAGGGCATTTTTCGCCTCGTCGAGGGTGATGCCAAACACCTTCAGGTGCTCCACCACCAGCGTACGGATGAGCACGGAGTTCTCACCGATCCCGCCGGTGAACACCACGCCATCCAGACGGTGCAGGGACGCGGCGTGCCCCGCAATGTGCCGCGCAACGCGGTGAACGAAGGTGTGTATCGCAAGCGCGGCCCGCTCATTAGCTTCGTGCCAGGCCTTCTCTAATGCCCGCAGATCTGAAGAAATCCCGGAGATCCCCAGCAACCCCGACTCTTTGTTGACCACGCGCTCCAGATCCTCGAACGACTGGCCGGTCTGCTGGGCGATCCACGCCATCGCGCCAAAATCCACGTCGCCGCAGCGCGTACCCATCACCAGCCCCTCCAGCGGCGTCATGCCCATGGACGTGTCCACGCTTTCGCCGTTACGCACCGCGCAGATGGACGCGCCGTTGCCGAGATGGGCAATCACCAGGCCGCTGTCACCGGGGGACAGCCCGAGAAGCGTATGCGCCTGCGCCGCCACGTAGCGATGAGAGGTGCCGTGGAAGCCGTAGCGGCGTACGCCCAGCTCTTCAAAATAGCGGTACGGCAGGCCGTACAGATACGCCTGCGGCGCCATGGTCTGGTGGAAGCTGGTGTCAAATACCGCCACCTGCTGCACGCCAGGGAACAGGCGCTCTGCGGCTTCCACGCCGCTCAGGTTGGCGTAGTTATGCAGCGGCGCCAGCGGGGAAACCTGGCGGATCTGCTCAATCACCTCTTCCGTGATCAGGGTTGACTCGCTGAAGAGATCGCCGCCGTGCGCAATGCGATGGCCGATTAAGGCCACGCTGCTCATCAGGTTGCGCTTCTCCAGCTCCAGGGCGATGGCAGCCAGCGCCCCTTCGTAGTCCTGGTGAGCCAGTCTGACTGGCTCACCCCCGTTCACGGAAATAAAGGCTTTTTCAGTGTTGATGCCGTCCGCAATGCCCGTCATCAGAGCATCGCAGCTTGCGGCGTCCAGCACCGAAAACTTAACAGAGGACGATCCGCAGTTAATGACCAGTACTACCGGAAACTCAATCATGGTATGGCTCCGCTCTTCCTGAGCTTTGATTTAAAACAGTTTGTACACGATGTTCAGAATGGTCAGCAGGCCAACCACGGTAACGAAGATGTTCTCGGTACGGCCTTTGTATTTCGCCAGCGCAGGCGCCTTGCGGATGGCGTACATCGGCAGCAGGCACAGCAGTGAAGCGATAATTGGCGCGCCCATGGCTTCAATGAGGTCCAGAATGTTCGGGTTGGCGTAGGCCACAATCCAGGTGGAGCCCATGATGAAGACCATGCTGATGGTGTTCAGCTTGCCGACGGAGACTTTCTTCTTGTCGCCCTTGTAACCGAACTTGAGGATCAGGCCATTCAGTCCCTCCAGCGTACCCAGGTAGTGGCCGAAGAAGGATTTAAAGATAGCGACCAGCGCGATAATGGACGCACCGTATTCCAGCACCGTAGCGAACGTGGATTTACTGCCTGACATGGACGCAAAGTGGTTTGCCAGGTAAGAGAGCACCGGGATGTTCTGCGCTTTGGCGTCCGCCATGTTCTGCGGCGAGAGCGTAAACAGGCAGCTAAAGGCAAAGAACATCACCACGGCAACCATCAGCAGGCTGGCGCGACCGATGATTTTGGAACATTTCTGCTCGGTGAATTCTTTCCCGAACTCCGGCTCGTACTCTTCGCGCTTGGAGACCACGAACGACGAGACGATAGGCGAGAAGTTGAAGGAGAAGACCATGATGGAGATCCCCAGCCACACCGTGACCAGAATGCCGTCATGACCGGTGAAGGCGATATCGCTCAGGTTGACCTGGTCGATAACCGCTGAGTTCCAGTACGGGATCAGCGAGAGAGAAATCAGCACCAGGCTGGCGATGAACGGGAACACCAGGTAGCTCATCACCTTCACCATCAGGTCTTTACCGAACCAGATCACAAAGGCCATCAGCAGCAGCAGGAACAGCGCCACCACGCCGCGGTTCAGCGCGGGCATCTGGAGCTGGTTTTCCCAGAAGGTCATAAAGGTGTTAGTAATGGTGACGCCGTAAATCCACAGCAGCGGGCAAATGGCGAAGAAGTAGAGGAAGGTGATCACCACCCCGCCGGTCTTACCAAAATGCTCTTCCACCGTTTCGGTGATGTTGCCGGAGACGTTACTGCCGGACAAACACAGGCGCGCCAGCGCGCGGTGGCAGTAAAACGCAATCGGGAAGGCGAGTACCAGCATCAGCAGGATGGGGATCAGTCCGCCAAAGCCTGCGCGAATGGGGAAAAACAGCACGCCTGCGCCAATGGCGGTACCAAACAGGCCGAGCGTCCAGGTGGTATCCGATTTACGCCAGGTGGACGTTTTTGTCTGGCCAACGATAATGCTTTCTGTGTTGCTCATAAGTCATCCTTTATGCGTCAACGAAGCCGGTAATTTGGGAAACACGGGAGAGATCGATATTGCCGCCGGAAATAATGCACACGGTTTTTCGGCCCTGAATATAGTGGTCAAGTTTGCCGCTTAATAACGCCGCGCACGCCAGCGCGCCCGCGCCTTCCGTCACCACTTTATTTCGCTGAATAAGCGCGATCATGCTGTTGCGAATTTCGTCTTCACTGACCAGCACAATGTCATCGACTAATTCACGAACGATTTCGAAGGTTAATTTACCCGGGCGAGACACGTCGCAGCCGTCGGCTAATGTACCGGTAACGCGATGGTTGATTATTTCTCCGGCCTGATACGATGCCGCCATGCCGTGCACGTTTTCAGACTGTACGCCGATAATATTAATGGTCGGGTTGATGGATTTAATTGCTGTCGCAATACCGGCAATTAAACCGCCGCCGCCGATGGGGACAATCACGTTATCCACGTCATATAAATCTTCGAGGATTTCCAGGCCAATGGTGCCCTGACCCGCGATCACTTTCGGATCGTCGTAAGGCGGGATAAATATGCGCCCTTCCATCTCGACGATTTCGCTCACTTTGGCGATGGTGTCGTTAAAGTTTTCGCCGTGCAGCACCACTTCGGCGGAGTAGTCGCGCGTGGCGGCAACCTTGGATTTCGGCGCGCCCATCGGCATCACCACTTTGCCGTCAATGCCGAGCATGGCACAGGAGAGCGAGACCCCCTGCGCGTGGTTTCCCGCAGAGCAGGCCACCACGCCCTTGCGTTTTTCCGCATCGGTCAGCGAGCTTAATTTATTAAACGCTCCACGTATTTTAAACGAACCGGTACGCTGCATATTTTCAAATTTCAGGAATATCTCACCCTTACACCGTTCGCTGAGATAATTTGAGCGCGGCATACCGGTTTTATAGATTTTTCCCGCCAGTCTTTTTCTGGCGTCCTGAATATCTTCAATAGTCACCGGGAGATCGTAAGTAATGTGCATAATATCCTCGTTATAATAATTCATTGTTTTCAGGCAAAGTCAGGGTATCAGAGCGTTAAAAAGCATCGCTCCGGGTGTTTTAAATCATCATTATTTCTATCGTCGTTTTTCGATATTCATCGACGAATATTGTTTTGCCAACTCAACTAATACTGACGCCGATTTTTTAATACTGTAATTTTTCGACCACACGGCGGCATAACGCGCCACGGGTAATTCATCTTCTACTGGCAAAACGATAAACTGATCCGAACCGAATGGTGCAATCATGTCACGGGGGATCACCGTCAGGTAATCGGCATTGAGGACAAGGTTATAGATGGTGACGACGGAATCGGTCTGGACGATGTTTTCAATGCTGATGTGGTTGTCTTGCAGGGTGGTCAGGAGTTCGTTGTAGTAGCCCATATCGGTTTGCGGCATCACCCACTGCTCATGCGTGAGCGATGCCAGTCTGGTCGGGCCGGTGCACGTTCGTGATTTACTCGCCACCAGCACAAACTCGGATTCAAACAGAGGCTCGACGTGAAGATCCTGAAGCTGCATTCCGTCGCTCAGCGTGCCGATGGCGAAATCCAGCCGACCATCGCGAATGGCGGGCAGGAATGAAGAGAGCTGCGCTTCATACATGGAGACGCGCGCTTTCGGGAACACTTCCTTGAATTTTTTGATCATCCCGGACAGAAAGGTGAAGCCAATCAGCGACGGATAGCCAAAGGAAACGTCCATGACGGTACTGAAACTGAGGCTGTTGATCTCGCTTACCATGTTTTTCATTTCGCGGGTGATCGACTCAGCGTACGACAGCAGCACCTGGCCAGCGGCAGTGAGTTTTACGCCGGTGTTTTTACGCACCATCACTTCCACCCCAAAGTAGGATTCGATGTCGCTGATGATTTTGCTGACGGCAGGTTGCGTCAGCCCCAGTTGTCTTGCAGCAGAACCTATGGAGCCACTTTTGATGACTTCCTGAAATACCACGAGGTGCTGTGTTTTCGGTAGAATAATAGTATTCATAATATTCTGCGCTTATTTCCCTATGACGCAGCGGATTCTACCCAATATTGTTTCCGGGGGTATGTGCTGTTACTCACAATTTGCCAGAACGCCCATTTTTCAAACGCACCCAATAGCGATTTATTTCTTTATTAATCAACTAGTTATCACAATAAAAATACGCAATTACGCTGATATTGACCAATAAAAAACGCAGTAATAAATTTATTTTATGGCAATAACCAGCGTGAATTTTTTGCCTTAAAAATATTAATAAAGGCTATCTTTCAGGCAATTAAAGGTTAATAAAACAGCATTATTCCTTTAAAACATTTTTGTGGTTTATCAACTTTACCAGGAATATTTATTCCATTTTCGGTTAAAGGGTGGGATATATCACACATTCACCAGAAGAATGTTTTTAGATTCAATATTCGATTATCAAATAAAAAACATTCCGTATCACAAAGCCAACAAATGCAACATTGAATCAACACTACATTTTTCTCATTTTATAGCGTTAAATTTTGTGATTGCGATCATGCGCAGCAGATGAGAGGAACGTGTATCGGAGAAAACAGTGAAATGTGCTTAGCGTCGCAAAATTGAGAATTGATGTCGTTTGGCGCTACGCTTACCCACTCTTCAGCAACCTTCAGAAAGCAAAAACCCCGCCGAAGCGGGGTTTTGTAAGAAGTTGAAGCTGACCGATAAGCCGGGTTCTGTCGTGGACAGTCATTCATCTAGGCCAGCAATCGCTCACTGGCTCAAGCAGCCTACCCGGGTTCAGTACGGGCCGTACCATGTGAACCCCTATTTGGCCTTGCTCCGGGTGGAGTTTACCGTGCCACGGACTGTTACCAGCCGCGCGGTGCGCTCTTACCGCACCCTTTCACCCTTACCTGATCCCGCTTGCGCGGGCCATCGGCGGTTTGCTCTCTGTTGCACTGGTCGTGGGTTTCCCCCCCAGGCGTTACCTGGCACCCTGCCCTGTGGAGCCCGGACTTTCCTCCCCTCCGCCCGTCTCCCCCGAAAGGGACGACGACGAAGCGGCGACTGTCTGGTCAGCTTCGGCGCGCAGTATAGAGGGTTTGCGCGCCGCTGTCACCCCTGGCTGCGCATGCCTACCTGCAATGTGGCCGCGATATTGCGCGAGGCGCGGTAAATGTTGTCAGAGGCTCCCCGGAACGCCTCTTCCAGCGAACCGATGCGGGTCAGTACGCTGAACACCGCATCGATGCCGTACTGGTGTACCACACCCACGTCCTGCGTCAGACTTCCGGCAATCCCTATCACCGGCTTATGATATTTTTTGGCAACGCTCGCCACGCCAACGGGTACTTTGCCGTGAATGCTCTGGCTGTCGATACGCCCTTCCCCTGTCAGCACCCAGGTGCAGTCGTGAATATGTTCTTCAAGATTGAGCGCCTGGGTGACAATCTCAATGCCGCTTTTCAGCTCAGCCCCCAGGAAGGCCATCAGCGCCGCGCCCATGCCGCCCGCGGCGCCTGCCCCCGGCACCGGGTTGACGTCAATACGCAGCGATTTTTTGATCACCTCGGCATAGTGGCTAAGGCTGGCGTCGAGTTCGAGGATCATCGCCTCCGTCGCCCCTTTTTGCGGGCCAAAGATACGCGACGCGCCGCTTTCACCCACCAGCGGATTCGTCACGTCACAGGCGACGCGGATTGTGCATCCCTGAAGACGCGGATCGAGACCCGAAATATCAATATGGTTTAGCGCCATCAGGCTACCGCCGCCGTAGCCGATCTCCGTCCCGTTCGCATCCGTAAACCTCGCGCCCAGCGCCTGCATCATGCCTGCGCCCCCATCGTTGGTTGCGCTCCCGCCGATACCGATAATGATATTGCGCGCGCCTTTATCCAGCGCACTGAGGATCAGCTCCCCCGTACCGCGGGTGGTGGTGATAAGCGGGTTACGCCGCGCGGGAGGAACAAGCGCCAGGCCGCTGGCGGCGGCCATCTCGATAAATGCGGTGGTACCGTCGCCCGAGATCCCCCAGCAGGCATTCACCTTTTCCCCTAACGGGCCGGTGACGACAGCCTGTTGCCAGGTGCCCTGCGTCGCGGCGATCATCGCTTCAACCGTACCTTCCCCACCGTCAGCAACGGGAACAGAGACGTAATGAGCGTCGGGGAAAATTTCCCGAAATCCTTTTTCTATTGCCTGCGCCACTTCAGTGGCAGACAGGCTTTCTTTATAAGAGTCTGGCGCGATTACGATTTTCATAGTGATATGCCTGGACCGTAGGCCCGGTGATCATGGCGACACCGGGCAGGACGTCATTAGCGAGCAATTTCGACCTTCGCCAGTTTTTCGTAGTAGCACGCTAACGCGCTGTGATCGGCAGTGCCCAGACCATCCGCACGCAGCGCCTGCATCATCTCCATGACGGCGGCAGTCAGCGGCAGCTGTGCCCCCACGCCGTGGGACGTATCCAGCGCATTCGCCAAATCTTTAATATGCAGGTCGATGCGGAAGCCCGGCTTGAAGTTACGATCCATCACCATCGGCGCCTTGGCATCCAGCACGGTGCTGCCCGCCAGACCACCACGAATGGCCTGATAAACCAGATCCGGATTAACGCCCGCTTTGGTGGCCAGCGTCAGCGCTTCGGACATTGCCGCGATATTCAGCGCCACAATGACCTGATTCGCCAGCTTGGTAACGTTGCCTGCGCCAATTTCACCGGTGTGCACCACGGAGCCAGCCATCGCTTTCATCAGGTCGTAGTATGTGTCGAAGACGGCCTTATCGCCGCCGACCATCACCGACAGGGTGCCGTCGATGGCTTTCGGCTCGCCGCCGCTGACCGGCGCATCCAGCATCTCCACGCCTTTCGCTTTCAGCGCCTCGCTGATTTCGCGGCTCGCCAGCGGTGCGATAGAACTCATATCAATCACCACCAGGCCCGGCTTCGCGCCGTCGATAATGCCGTTCTCACCCAGCGCCACCTCTTTCACGTGCGGTGAGTTTGGCAGCATAGTGATAATGACGTCGCACTGCTCAGCAATCGCTTTTGCAGTAGTCGCCGTTTCTGCGCCAGCCGCAATCACCTCTGCCACCGCGTCTGAATTACGATCTAAAACCACCAGTGAGTAACCTGCTTTGATGAGGTTTTTGCTCATTGGTTTGCCCATGATACCCAGGCCAATAAAACCCACTTTCAGCGTCATAATCTGTTTCCTCAATGATGTTTATTTTTTAAAAGCGTCCGCTAATTTCTGCGTGGCGGCGCGGAATACGCCGAGGTCGCTGCCGACGGCAACAAACGTTGCGCCCCACTCCAGGTAGCGGCGGGCATCGGCTTCCACTGGCGCCAGAATGCCGCACGGTTTACCGTGCGCTTTGGCACGGGCAAAAATGTGCTGGATAGCGCGCTGCACGTCCGGGTGGCTGGCGTTGCCCAGATGACCAAAAGCGGCAGCCAGATCGCTTGGGCCGACGAAAATACCGTCCACCCCATCGGTCGCGGCAATGGCGTCGACGTTATCGACCCCCTGCTGGCTCTCGATCTGAACCAGAATGGTGATGTTCTTGTTTGACTGGGCGAAATAGTCCGGCACGGTGCCAAACATGTTGGCGCGGTGCGAGACGGACACGCCGCGGATCCCTTCCGGCGGATAGCGGGTCGCCGCCACGGCCAGCACCGCTTCTTCTTCCGTTTCAACAAACGGGATCAGGAAGTTATAGAAGCCGATATCCAGCAGCCGCTTAATGATCACCGGCTCGTTGGTAGGTACGCGCACCACCGGCGCGCTGTGGCTGCCTTTCAGCGCCATCAGCTGCGGAATAAACGTGCTGATATCGTTCGGCGCATGTTCGCCGTCCAGCACCAGCCAGTCGAACCCGGCGAGACCCAGCACTTCGGTGCTGATGGGGTTGGCCAGCGCAGACCAGCAGCCAATCTGAATCTGGTGCGCGGCGAGGGCCGCCTTAAATTTATTCGGGAAGATGTCGTCGTTCATTACTTATACCTTTTTTAATTCCGCAGTTTTAGCCAGGATCTTTTTATTTATTCCGACTCATCGTCAGCGTTATATTTATTTTCCTGCCTGAATTTTGGCGTTATAAAATCGTCATTCAGTATAATCGTCACCACACGGCAGTACATTGTTTTAATGCTCAATTATCCATCGTGAGCCGAACGCTATTTTGAGCATATGCACAATACAGTGGGCGCTGATGCACAGAATCAACGATTAATGGTTCGGTAGCGATCGCGATCACATTCTCACCTTTCCTCACCTGACATTCTTTATTTCTTCAATAAGAAACAATTACCCATCTGGCTATAGTGAGTATCAGATATTTTTGCTGGAGAAGAGTGAACAATGGCCGATATTGAAATTCGACAGGCATCGCCGACGGCGTTCTATATAAAAGTGCACGATACCGATAACGTGGCGATTATCGTCAACGACAATGGCTTAAAAGCAGGCACCCGCTTTCCGGATGGCCTGGAGCTGATTGAGCACATTCCGCAGGGGCATAAAGTCGCCCTGGTCGACATCCCGGCGCACGGCGAAATCGTGCGCTATGGCGAAGTCATCGGCTATGCGGTGCGCGCTATCCCGCAGGGTAGCTGGATCGAGGAGTCGCTGGTTGAGCTGCCCACCGCCCCGCCGCTGGAGACGTTGCCGCTGGCTACCCGCGTGCCTGAGCCGTTGCCTCCGCTGGAAGGTTATACCTTCGAAGGTTACCGCAACGCGGACGGCAGTGTGGGAACCAAAAACCTGCTCGGCATTACCACCAGCGTGCATTGCGTGGCGGGCGTCGTGGATTACGTGGTGAAACTGATTGAGCGCGATCTGCTGCCGAAGTACCCGAACGTCGACGGCGTGGTGGGTCTTAACCACCTGTACGGCTGCGGCGTGGCGATCAACGCACCCGCGGCGGTCGTGCCGATCCGCACGATCCACAATATCGCCCTCAACCCCAACTTTGGCGGCGAGGTAATGGTGATTGGCCTCGGCTGTGAAAAATTACAGCCAGAACGCCTGTTGCAGGGTACGGAGGATGTGAAAGCCATTCCGGTTGACGATGCCAGTATTGTGCGTCTTCAGGATGAACACCATGTCGGCTTCAGATCGATGGTCGACGACATTTTGCAGGTGGCAGAACGCCATCTGGAGAAGCTGAATAAACGCCAGCGTGAAACCTGCCCGGCCTCTGAACTGGTCGTTGGGACACAGTGCGGCGGCAGCGATGCGTTTTCCGGCGTCACCGCTAACCCGGCAGTGGGCTATGCCTCCGATCTGTTTGTGCGCTGCGGCGCCACGGTGATGTTCTCCGAAGTCACCGAAGTGCGTGACGCCATCCACCTGCTTACGCCGCGCGCCGCCAACGAGGAGGTGGGCAAGCGCCTGCTGGAGGAGATGGCCTGGTACGATAACTATCTCGATATGGGCAAAACCGACCGCAGCGCCAACCCGTCGCCGGGGAATAAGAAAGGCGGCCTCGCGAACGTGGTGGAAAAAGCCCTCGGCTCGATTGCCAAATCCGGCCAGAGCGCGATTGTGGAAGTGCTCTCGCCTGGCCAGCGGCCAACCAAACGCGGCCTGATCTACGCGGCAACGCCTGCCAGTGATTTCGTTTGCGGTACCCAGCAGGTGGCGTCCGGTATTACGGTGCAGGTCTTTACCACCGGGCGCGGCACGCCGTACGGCCTGATGGCGGTCCCGGTGATCAAAATGGCGACCCGCACCGAACTGGCAAACCGCTGGTATGACTTAATGGATATCAACGCGGGCACCATCGCCACCGGGGAAGAGAGTATTGAAGAGGTGGGCTGGAAGCTGTTCCACTTCATTCTGGATGTGGCAAGCGGGCGGAAGAAAACCTTCTCCGATCAATGGGGATTGCATAACCAGTTGGCGGTGTTTAACCCGGCGCCGGTGACGTGAATTCATAGTGAACCTTGCTTAGCATGGCTTCGGCCATGCTTTTTTTTGCTTTCGATTCTTTCGCATTCTTACTTTCACTTTCGTCTCTTTCATTTTTAAGATGTGAATCACAAAAAAATATTCCGAAACCCTATATCTTCTTTCGCATAAACAAAACGAAAGGTTTCGGAGGAAAGATGTTTATCATCTCATCGAAAGCGATGCTGCTGAAGGCTCAGCGTGAAGGTTACGCCGTCCCGGCATTCAATATTCATAATCTCGAAACGCTGCAAGTGGTTATTGAAACCGCCGCTGAAATGCGTTCTCCGCTGATTGTTGCGGGCACTCCCGGCACGTTCAGCTACGCCGGAACAGGAAATGTTGTCGCCATTGCCAGCGATCTGGCGAAAACCCACAACCAGCCGCTGGCGATCCATCTCGATCACCATGAAGATTTCGACGATATCGCACAGAAAATCCATGCAGGTATCCGCTCAGCGATGATCGACGGCTCTCATCATCCGTTCTCTGAAAATGTCGCACTGGTGAAGCAAGTGACGAATTTCTGTCACCGCTACGATGTAAGCGTTGAAGCCGAGCTAGGCCGCCTTGGCGGTCAGGAGGATGACCTCATCGTCGACAGTAAGGATGCCCTTTACACCAATCCGCAACAGGCTCGCGAGTTTGTGGAATTGACGGGTATCGACTCTCTGGCCGTTGCTATCGGTACCGCTCACGGACTGTACACTGCCACACCAAAACTTGATTTTGAACGTCTGGCAGCGATCCGCAATCAGGTCGACGTGCCACTGGTTCTGCATGGCGCGTCCGGTTTATCGGCTGCGGATATCCGTACCGCGATTAGCCTGGGCATTTGTAAAGTCAACGTCGCCACAGAACTGAAAATTGCCTTCTCGAATGCCCTGAAAACCTATCTCTCTTCACATCCTGCTGCCAGCGACCCACGTCACTACATGGTGCCTGCCAAGAACGCCATGAAGGAGGTGGTGCGTAAGGTGATTGCTGACTGTGGCTGTGAAGGAAAACTCTGAATACGAAAGCCTGTTGTCCCGAACTGGAGGAAACGTGAAAGATATTATTGCTCGCCATAAGGCGGGAGAACACCTCGGCATTTGCTCAGTTTGCTCAGCCCACCCGCTGGTGATTGAGGCCGCCCTGCGCTTCGATTTGCAAACAAACAATAAGGTGTTGATTGAGGCTACCTCGAATCAGGTAAACCAGTTCGGCGGTTATACCGGCATGAAACCGGCTGACTTCCGTGACTTTGTCCTCAAAATCGCTAAGGAAGTCGGTTTTCCACAGGAACGCCTGATTTTGGGTGGCGATCATCTGGGGCCAAACTGCTGGCAGAATGAACCCGCAGAGGCGGCGATGGAAAAGTCCATTGAGCTGATCAAAGCCTATGTCGCGGCCGGGTTTAGCAAGATCCATCTGGATGCCTCAATGTCCTGCGCCGATGACCCTGTCCCGCTAGCGCCAATGGTCGTAGCCCAGCGTGCGGCGCGTCTGTGTCAGGCGGCAGAGGAGACGGCCACCGACGCGCAAAAAGCGGCGCTGACCTATGTCATTGGCACAGAAGTCCCTGTACCAGGAGGCGAAGCCAGCAGCATTAATCGCGTACATGTGACGCGCGTGGAAGATGCAGAGCAGACGCTGGAAACGCATCGCGTGGCCTTTGGTGCGCTCGGCCTGGATGACGCTATGTCGCGCGTCATTGCGATGGTAGTTCAGCCAGGGGTGGAGTTCGACCACACGCAAATTATTCACTACCAGTCACACGCAGCAGAAGCGCTCTCCGGCTGGATCCGTCAGACCCCGATAGTTTACGAAGCGCATTCAACTGATTATCAGACCCGTCAGGCCTATCGAGCACTGGTTCGCGATCACTTTGCGATCCTGAAAGTCGGCCCGGCGCTCACCTTTGCCCTGCGCGAAGCCATCTTCGCCCTTGCGCAGATGGAGCAAGCGCTCATCGCCCCGGAGCAACGGAGCCATGTGCTTGAGGTCATCGATGAAGTGATGCTGAACGAACCTGGCTACTGGAAAAAGTACTACCGTCCGACCTGGAGCCAGGCGATGGTGGATATTCACTTTAGCCTGTCCGATCGCATTCGCTACTACTGGCCGCACCCGCGTATTCGCCAGAGCGTAGAGAAATTGATCGCTAACCTGAGCGCAGCGTCCCTGCCTCTGGGGTTAATCAGCCAGTTTATGCCCGTCCAGTTCGAGCGATTGTCAATGAATGCGATCCCGGCAACACCGCAAAATCTCATCATCGACAAAATACAGGATGTATTACGCGCCTATCGATTTGGCTGTACCC
The DNA here is from genome assembly GCF_049238105.1 of Enterobacter cloacae complex sp. IR5418. NCBI lineage: Bacteria > Pseudomonadati > Pseudomonadota > Gammaproteobacteria > Enterobacterales > Enterobacteriaceae > Enterobacter > Enterobacter cloacae complex sp. IR5418. Next base: position 50,379 of record NZ_JBMKHS010000007.1, read on the forward strand.
CTGAACACGTTTGATACCGGAGAGTGTATGAGTCACGTTTTTGTCCGTACCGGAATTGAGTTTGAAGATTGCCAGCAGGCACTGGCGCATATTGGCGAGGAGATGCTGACAAAAGGTGTCGTGCACGCTACCTATCCCGATGCACTCCTGGAAAGGGAGATGAACTACCCCACCGGCATTGCCCTGGAGCGACATGCGGTTGCAATTCCGCACTGTGAAGCCGTACATGCGAAAAGCCCCGCCATTTACCTGATTCGCCCGGATAAACCGGTCAACTTTCAGCAGGCAGATGATGATGGCGACGTCGCCGTGTCGCTCATTATCGCCCTAATTGTTGAAAACCCTGCGGCACGAATGAAATTGCTGCGCCGCCTTTTTAGTGAGTTGCAAAACCCGGACACGCTGGACATGCTTCTGGCGACCCCTGCTGAGCATCTGGCGGACCGTTTCCGGACGACGATCCTTGAGCCTGAGGCCTGTGCCCAGGCGTCATAACATACTGATAATAAGAAGGTGTACCCTATGAAACGTAAAATTATCGTCGCCTGTGGCGGCGCTGTTGCCACCTCAACTATGGCCGCAGAAGAAATCAAAGAGCTTTGTGAGGCCCACCACATTGAGCTGGATCTGGTGCAGTGCCGGGTAACCGAAATTGAAACCTACATGGATGGCGCGGATCTCATCTGCACCACGGCGAAAGTCGACAGATCTTTTGGCGACATTCCCGTGGTACACGGTATGCCGTTTGTCTCTGGCGTTGGTATCGAAGCCCTGCAACAAAAAATTCTGACCATCCTCGAGGGGTAAGATTATGTTTACCGAAATCATGCGGTACATCCTCGATCTGGGGCCAACCGTAATGCTGCCTATCGTCATCATCATCTTCTCTAAGCTCCTGGGGATGAAGCTGGGTGATTGTTTTAAATCCGGTTTGCATATCGGCATCGGTTTCGTGGGGATCGGGCTGGTTATCGGCCTGATGCTCGACTCCATCGGCCCGGCAGCCAAAGCGATGGCAGAGCAATTTCAGATCAATCTGCACGTGGTGGACGTCGGCTGGCCGGGTTCATCACCGATGACCTGGGCTTCGCAGATAGCGCTGGTGGCAATTCCGGTAGCCATTGGCGTCAATATTCTCATGCTGGTCACCCGAATGACCCGCGTGGTGAACGTGGATATCTGGAACATCTGGCACATGACCTTCACCGGTGCGATGCTGCACCTGGCAACCGGCTCTTACTGGCTCGGGATCCTGGGAGTGGTCGTACACGCAGCCTTTGTCTACAAACTGGGGGACTGGTTTGCCAAAGACACGCGAGACTTCTTTGGTCTCGAAGGGATCGCTATCCCTCACGGCTCATCAGCGTATCTCGGCCCGATCGCGGTCCTGGTGGATACGATTATCAACAAAATTCCGGGTCTGAATCGCATTCACTTTAGCGCTGACGACGTTCAGAAACGCTTTGGTCCGTTTGGGGAACCTGTGACCGTTGGGTTTGTCATGGGACTGGTTATCGGCATGCTGGCAGGCTATGACGCTAAATCTGTTCTCCAGCTGGCAGTAAAAACCGCCGCCGTTATGCTGCTGATGCCGCGCGTGATTAAGCCGATCATGGACGGCCTGAACCCCATCGCCAAACATGCCCGTAAGCGTCTGCAAGCTAAATTCGGCGGCCAGGAGTTTTTAATTGGGCTCGATCCCGCGCTGCTGCTGGGTCATACATCCGTGGTCTCCGCCAGCCTGATCTTTATCCCGCTCACCATCCTCATTGCAGTGCTGGTGCCGGGAAATCAGGTGCTACCGTTCGGCGACCTCGCCACTATCGGCTTCTTTGTGGCAATGGCGGTCGCAGTTCACCAGGGCAATCTGTTCCGCACGCTTATCTCCGGCGTCATCATAATGGGCATCACCCTGTGGATTGCGACCCAGACCATCGGCCTGCATACCCAGCTTGCGCAAAACGCTGGCGCGTTGAAAGCTGGCGGGCTGGTGGCCTCTATGGACCAGGGTGGATCACCGATAACCTGGCTGTTGATTCAACTCTTTACCTGGCAAAACGTAGTGGGGTTCATCGTAATTGCTGCGATTTACTTTACGGGCGTACTGCTGACATGGCGTCGTGCCCGCACCTTTATTGCGGCAGAAAAACGCGCCGCCAATCCTCAAAGCCAGACGGCATCTTAATAACAGGGGGAGCGACGCTCCCCTCTTTTTTCTGGAGTCATTCATGAAATCAGTGGTAATTCACGCTGAGGGCAGCGTGCGGGTTGAAGAACGCCCCCTTCCTTTCATTCAGGCCGCAGATGATGTGCTGGTACGCGTTACCTGCTCTGGGTTATGTGGCTCGGATATTCCACGAATTTTCGCCAAAGGCGCACACTACTATCCCATCACGTTAGGCCATGAATTCAGCGGATACGTCGAAGCATGCGGCACCGACGTAGCCGATCTTAAGGTTGGTGATGGTGTGGCGTGTGTTCCGCTACTTCCTTGTTTTTCTTGCCCCGAATGTGAAAAAGGCTACTACTCATTATGTAAGCATTACCAGTTCGTTGGTTCACGCAGTGAGGGCGGCAATGCGGAATATGTGGTTGTTAAGCGCGCAAATTTGTTCCGTCTTCCAGAGACGATGACGATTGAAGATGGTGCATTTATTGAGCCGATTACCGTCGGGTTACATGCGTTCCACCTGGCTTCAGGCTGCGAGGGAAAAAATGTCATTATTGTCGGTGCTGGTACCATCGGTCTGCTGGCGATGCAGTGCGCGCTGGCGCTGGGTGCCAGCAGTGTCACCGCGATCGATATCAACGACGAAAAGCTTGCCCTGGCATCCCGGCTGGGCGCGACCCGGGTATTTAACAGCCGTTCTATGAGCGCTGATGACATCTACAGTGCGCTCAGCGAAAGCCGGTTTGATCAACTGGTACTGGAGACTGCCGGAACCCCGCAAACCGTCACGCTTGCCATTGATATTGCCGGGCCGCGAGCCCAGCTTGCACTGGTAGGAACATTGCATCATGACCTGCATTTACCCGCTGCAACTTTCGGCAAAATTCTGCGTAAGGAATTGACGCTGCTGGGAAGCTGGATGAACTATTCCGCGTCATGGCCTGGGGAAGAGTGGGAAATGGCTGCCCGTCTGCTCGCAGATAAAAAACTACAGTTAGCTCCGCTTGTCGCGCACAGTGGCGACAGTGAAAGTTTTGCTCAGGCCGTGCAGGCCCTGAACGGTTCACCCATGCAGGGCAAAATTATGCTGCGCTTCGCATAACCTCGCGAGCCAGCAAACCTGAGCTGGCTCACATTTGCTTTCGAATATTACCGTACCCCTTTCGCATACCTTCGATTAGAATAGGAGGCAGTTAATTATCAGGCATTTCAATATGAACTCATTTGAGCGAAGGAATAAAATCGTTGACCTCGTCAACACGCATGGCAGCGTGATGGTGCTGGATCTGTCGAATATGTTTGGCATTTCAGAAGTGACTATTCGAACAGACCTGCGCCTGTTGGAAGAAAAAGGACTGGTCACTCGCTTTCACGGTGGCGCCGCAAGGCCTGGCAGCAATCTGGCCGAAAGCGAAAGTCAGGAAGTCGTCCTGGAAGACCGTTACCAGCTGGCGAGCGATCCGAAAAAACGCATCGCACAAGCAGCGGCGGCCATGATTGAAGAAGGGATGACGGTCATTCTGGATAGCGGAAGCACCACGATGCTGATCGCCGAGGCGTTGACCAAAAAAGCCAATATTACGGTCATCACTAACAGCCTGCCCGCCGCGTTTGCCCTCTCAGAGAACAAAGACATTACGCTGGTAGTCTGCGGCGGCACGGTGCGCCATAAAACGCACTCTATGCACGGCACTATCGCCGAGCGTTCGCTGACTGGCATCAGTGCCGATTTGATGTTTGTTGGGGCTGACGGTATTGATGCCACCAATGGCATCACCACTTTCAATGAGGGTTACTCCATCAGCAGCGTGATGGCAGCTGCCGCGCACAAGGTGGTTGCCGTGCTGGACGCCAGCAAGTTCAACCGTCGCGGCTTTAACCAGGTGCTGCCGATGGAGAAAATCGACTGTGTGATCACGGATGATGGGATCGGAAAGCAGGAAAAAGAACTGCTGGGTAAAACGGGCACCGAAATCATAACGGTATAATTTGTAGGCCGGGTAAGGCGCAGCCGCCACCCGGCAAAACAGGCGGCAGGGACTTACTCCCCCTGCTGCTCCAGTGCATATTTATACAGCGCATTTTTCTTCACGCCGTGGATCTCCGCCGCCAGCGCAGCCGCTTTTTTCAGAGGAAGTTCAGCCTGTAGCAGGGCCAGCGTACGCAGCGCATCAGCAGGCAGAGCGTCTTCCTGCGCTTTGTGTCCTTCGACAATCAGCACCATTTCGCCCTTGCGGCGGTTTTCATCTTCTTTCACCCACGCCAGCAGTTCACCGACCGGCGCACCGTGAATGGTTTCCCACGTTTTGGTCAACTCGCGCGCCAGCACCACGTAGCGCCCTTCGCCCCAGACGGTCACCATATCCTCCAGGCTTTCCAGCAGACGGTGAGTGGATTCGTAGAAGATCAACGTACGCGGTTCGGCTTCAAGATCCTTTAATACATCGCGGCGACCTTTGGATTTAGCCGGCAGGAAACCTTCGTAGCAGAAACGATCGGACGGCAGGCCCGCCGCGCTTAATGCGGCAATAGCAGCACACGGCCCCGGCAGTGGGACCACGCGGATCCCGGCTTCACGGCAGGTGCGCACCAGATGGTAACCCGGATCGTTGATCAGCGGCGTTCCCGCATCGGAGACCAGCGCGATGTTCTGTCCTTCCTTAAGCTTCGCCACCAGCGTTTCGGCTTTTTGTTGCTCATTGTGATCGTGCAGGGCAAACAAACGAGCGTTAATGGCAAAATGTTGTAGCAGTAAACCGGTATGACGGGTGTCTTCAGCCGCAATTAAATCAACAGCTTGCAATACAGTGAGTGCACGTTGGGTAATATCAGACAAATTCCCGATAGGAGTAGGTACAATATAAAGCTGGCCTTGAGAATTATCTGCCGTTTCGTGTTGTTTCATTGTCTCGTCCGTATTGCCGATTTAATATTGAGCATTGCGTAAAAAAATCACTGGATACAGTATGGTACCGTTAACGTTTCTTCGAAAAAAAGCCGCGCACAGCGTGCCCCTCCTGCTGGCAGCCCTGATCTTTACAGGCTGCGGCACCCAGGCACCTGACCAGAGCACTGCTCATATGCAGGGATCCGCTCAGGCTGATTCTGGCTTTTATCTGCAACAAATGTCGCAGAGTACAAATGATACCAGGATCAACTGGCAATTACTCGCCATTCGTGCACTGCTGAAAGAAGGGAAAACCCAGCAGGCCGCCGAACTGTTCAGCCAGCTGCCGCAGGAGCTTAACGACGATCAGCGTCGTGAGCAGACCTTGCTGTCGGCAGAACTGAAGGTCGCGCAGAAAGATTATGACGGCGCGAAGAAGATCCTCGGCACCATCGATCTGAACACGCTGGATAAAAACCAGCAGGCCCGTTTCTGGCAGGCCGGTATCACCGCTGAGCAGGGTCGCCCTTCCCTGACGCTACTCCGCGCGCTGATTGCCCAGGAGCCTCTGCTCGCGGGTGCGGACAAGCAGAAAAATATTGACGCAACCTGGCAGGCGCTCGCCTCCATGACGCCGGATCAGGCCAAAACGCTGGTGATCAACGCCGATGAGAATGTCCTGCAAGGCTGGCTGGATCTGCAACAGATGTGGTTCAACAACCGCAGCGATCCGGACATGCTGAAAGCCGGTATTACCGACTGGCAGAAGCGCTACCCGCAAAACCCGGGGGCGAAAATGTTGCCCACGCAGCTGGTGAACGTGCAAAACTTTAAGCCCGCCTCCACCAGCAAAATCGCCCTGCTGCTGCCGTTGAACGGCCAGGCAGCGGTGTTTGGTCGCGCCATTCAGCAAGGTTTTGAAGCCGCGAAAAACGGCACCACCGCCGTCACCGGCAGCGCCGTTCCGGCGCAGGCTGCACAGGCGGCAAACGTGAATGACGTTGTCAGCCCGTCCGCCGCCGAAACCAGCGACCTGACCACCGCGCAAACCCCTGCGCAGGGCACCATGCAGAACCCGGTCACCGCCCCAACGACGCAGCCCGCGACCCCAGCGCCTGCGGCGACACAGGCCCCGGCTGAAACACCAGCAGCCGCTACGGCAGAACAACCTCAGCCGCAAACCACGCAGCCGGAACAGCAGCCAGCAACCCAGCCGCAGGCTGTGGCCACCACCAGCGCTAACCCTGGCGCAGAGTTGAAAATCTACGACACCAGCGCCCAGCCGCTTGACCAGGTGCTGGCGCAGGTTCAGCAGGACGGGGCCAGCATCGTTGTCGGCCCGCTGTTAAAAAACAACGTGGAAGCGCTGATGAAGAGCAACACCACGCTGAACGTGCTGGCGCTTAACCAGCCTGAGCAGGTTCAGAACCGCGCCAATATCTGTTACTTCGCCCTCTCTCCGGAGGATGAAGCCCGCGACGCGGCCCGTCATATTCACGAGCAGGGCAAACAGGCGCCGCTGCTGCTGATCCCGCGCAGCACGCTGGGCGACCGCGTTGCCAACGCGTTTGCCCAGGAGTGGCAAACCCTTGGCGGCGGCGTGGTGTTGCAGCAAAAATTTGGTTCAGCGTCTGAACTGAGAGCAGGCGTGAACGGCGGGGCAGGTATTGCCCTCAACGGTAGCCCGGTCTCCGCCAGCCTGCCGCAGCAGCAGAGCGTCACCATCGGCGGCCTGACGATCCCGGCACCACCTACCGACGCGCAAATCAGCGGCGGCGGTAAAGTGGATTCGGCATACATCGTCGCTACGCCGGAAGAGATCGCCTTTATCAAACCGATGATCGCCATGCGGAACGGCAGCCAGAGCGGCGCAACGCTCTACGCCAGCTCACGCAGCGCACAGGGTACCGCAGGCCCGGATTTCCGTCTGGAAATGGACGGGCTGCAATACAGCGAGATCCCTATGCTGGCGGGCAGTAACCCGCAGTTGATGCAGCAGGCGCTGGGCGCGGTGCGCAATGACTATTCCCTGGCGCGTCTGTACGCGATGGGGGTCGATGCCTGGGCGCTGGCAAACCACTTCACCCAGATGCGTCAGGTACCGGGCTTCGAGCTTAACGGGAATACCGGCGATCTGACTGCCGACCAGGATTGTGTGATTAACAGGAAGTTATCATGGCTCAAATACCAGCAGGGGCAGATTGTCCCGGCCAGTTAAGCCGTAAACAGACCGGCGACGCGTGGGAGTTAACGGCGCGCCGCTGGCTTGAAGGCAAAGGACTGCGCTTTGTCGCCGCCAACGTTCGCGGGCGCGGCGGCGAGATTGACCTGATCATGAAAGACGGTCAGACCATCGTGTTTGTTGAAGTTCGCTACCGACAGTCGTCCCGTTTTGGCGGTGCTGCCGCCAGCGTGACGCTCGCCAAACAACAAAAATTATTACAGACTGCCCACTTGTGGCTTGCCCGCCATAATGGGAGTTTTGATACTGTGGATTGCCGTTTCGATGTGGTAGCCTTCACCGGAAATGCGATCGACTGGCTTAAAAACGCGTTTGGCGAAGACGCATAAATAAGATTTTAAAGGGATACCGTGCTCGAACGAATTAAAGTGTGCTTCACAGAAAGCATTCAAACGCAGATTGCCGCGGCGGAAGCCCTTCCGGACGCGATCTCTCGTGCAGCGATGACGCTGGTTCAGTCGCTGCTCAACGGCAACAAAATCCTCTGTTGTGGCAATGGCACGTCCGCCGCCAACGCACAGCATTTTGCTGCCAGCATGATCAATCGCTTCGAAACCGAGCGCCCGAGTTTACCTGCCATTGCACTAAACACCGATAACGTGGTCTTAACTGCGATTGCCAACGATCGTCTGCATGACGAAATTTACGCCAAGCAGGTGCGCGCCCTGGGCCATGCCGGAGACGTGCTTCTGGCGATCTCCACGCGCGGTAACAGCCGGGATATCGTTAAAGCAGTTGAAGCGGCAGTGACCCGGGATATGACGATTGTCGCCCTGACCGGCTACGACGGCGGTGAGCTGGCTGGCCTGCTGGGGCCGCAGGATGTGGAGATCCGCATTCCTTCGCACCGTAGCGCCCGCATCCAGGAGATGCATATGCTCACGGTGAACTGCTTATGCGATCTGATCGATAACACGCTTTTCCCTCACCAGGATGATTAAGGAGTTCTCATGAAGGTTTTATCGGCCCTTGCAGTCGTGATGTCTGCATTACTGCTTCAGGGATGCATCGCTGCCGCTGTAGTCGGTACCGCAGCGGTCGGCACCAAAGCAGCGACCGATCCGCGTACCGTTGGGACGCAGGTGGATGACGGTACGCTTGAGCTGCGCGTTAACAGTGCGCTGTCGAAAGACGAACAGATTAAGAAGGAAGCACGCATCAACGTGACGGCTTATCAGGGCAAAGTGCTGCTGGCAGGCCAGGCGCCAAACCCTGAACTCGCCTCGCGCGCCAAACAGATCGCGATGGGTGTGGAAGGCACGGCGGAAGTGTTTAACGAGATCCGCCAGGGCCAGCCGATTGGTCTCGGCACCGCGTCATCCGATACCTGGATCACCACCAAAGTCCGTTCCCAGCTGCTGGGGACCGACCAGGTGAAATCCTCAAACGTGAAAGTGACCACGGAGAACGGCGAAGTGTTCCTGCTGGGTCTGGTAACGGAACGTGAAGGGAAAGCGGCAGCGGATATCGCCAGCCGGGTGAGCGGCGTGAAACACGTCACCACCGCCTTTACCTACATCAAGTAATTCCCGCCTGGCAGTAAGCCCGGTAAGCGCTAGCGCCACCGGGCTTTTTTTCACACAAGCGCCATACTTCCCACAATCACTCCGCTCAACGCCACCAGCCCCGCCGTCAGCCACAGCGCTTTCGCCGGGAATGACTTACGCAGCATGATAAGCGATGGCAGACTCACCGCTGGCAGCGTGATGAGCAGCGCCAGCGCCGGTGCGGTACCCATACCGGCCAGCATCATGGTCTGAATAATCGGGATCTCCGCCGCGGTGGGGATCACAAACAGGCACCCGGCCACCGCCATCGCAATCACCCACATCAGCGTGTTGTCGATAGCGCCATCCGCATGCGGGAACAGCCAGACACGCGCCGCCCCCAGCACCAGTACGGCCAGGATATAAACCGGAATGGTGCTCCAGAAAAGCTGCCACAGCGCTTTACCCCAGCGAGCAAAGAAACTGCCCTGCGGCTCGCTGACGTCCAGCTCAACGGAGGCAGGCCCGGCCTCGTTGTCTTTCACCAGGTGCTGGACCAGCGTAGCGACAAGCACCACCGTCAGCAGGCCAGCCACCAGACGGATAAACGCGAAATGCCAGCCGAGTACAAAGCCCATAAACACCAGCGTCGCCGGGTTCAGCAGAGGGTTACCCATCCAGAAGGCAAGCGCGCCGCCCATCGACACGCGCTGTCGGCGCATGCCCGCCGCCACCGGCGCGGCGCAGCAGGAGCACATCATGCCCGGCAGGGAGAATATCGTTCCCAGCAGCGTCCCCTGTAAGCGCGGTTGACCCAGGGTTTTCACCAGCCAGTTACGCGGGATGAGTACCTGAATCAGCGAGCCAAGCAATACGCCCAATACCGCCGCTTTCCAGACGGCAAGAAAATAGACCATGGCGTAATCCCACGCCGCGCGTAGTGGGCTGGAATCGGCCTGGGCGAGGATTGATTTACCGATGCTGTGAGTGTCGGCGGCGGTAAAGGCTTTACCGTAGTATGGCTGCCATTTCACATACCAGAGGCCAATGATGACCACGAGAAAGAAGAGTGCGGGCTTCCACCACTGAACAGGTGTTGCCGCCTGAGATGAAGACTGACCAGTCATACCATTCCCCGGAAGGTGTTATTTAATAAGCCGGGGAAGTTTACGCCTCGCCCTGCGCGATTTCACGCAGTTTTGCCGAAGGGATAATATTAACGCCCTCCTGCGACGGAGCCAGCGCCTCTTTTAGCATCGCCAGCGCGACATCCCGCGCCTCGATGGACTTCCAGTTACCCGGCAGAATGCGAAACAGCGGAGCGAAAAAAGACTCGTTAAAACGACGTTCGTCACGGTGCCCCATCAGCATGGAAGGCCGCACGATGGTCAGGCGCTCCCATTTCTGCGCGATTAACGCCTCTTCCATCTTGCCCTTCACCTGATTGTAAAAAAACGGCGAGCCTGCATTCGCACCGTGCGCGCTGACCACCAGAAAATGCTTCGCACCCAGCTTTTTCGCCGTCAGGGCGGTATCCACCACCAGCGTGTAATCCGCATGGACAAAGGCTTCTTTACTGCCCGCTTCCCGTCGGGTGGTGCCAAGGCAGCAAAAGGCGATATCAATGGGATCCTGCACCTGCGCCAGCGCGTCGGTGAGCTGTGGATCGTGCGGGTTATAGACGCCGGTGATATCCAACAGCGGACGACGCGTCGGTGCGGCGATAGAGTTGATATGGCGATCCTGGATCAGCAGCCGCAGCAGATGTCCACCCACCAGCCCGGTTGCGCCGGTAATCAGTACCTGACTCATCTTATCCCCTTTACAGAATTGTCCGTTTGCGTTCTGGGCCTGCTCTACCACACTTAAAAGTCTGTTACCGGTAAGTATTTACCACAAACGGGAAAAAAACAGTCTGAAGCGAAAACAACGGAGGAAGCATGGGTAAAAAAATCGCAGTCTTGATTACCGACGAGTTTGAAGATTCAGAATTTACGTCGCCAGCAGAGGCATTCCGCAAGGCGGGCCACGAGGTGGTCACCATCGAGAAAGAAGCGGGTAAAACCGTGAAAGGCCATAAGGGCGAAGCCAGCGTGACCATTGATGAATCCATTGATAACGTCAGCCCGTCGGATTTCGACGCCCTGCTGTTACCGGGCGGCCATTCACCGGATTCCCTGCGCGGAGACGAACGCTTCGTCACCTTTACCCGTGACTTCGTCGGCACCGGTAAACCGGTATTTGCCATTTGCCACGGTCCGCAGTTGCTGATCAGCGCTGAGGTGGTACGCGGGCGTAAGCTCACCGCGGTGAAGCCGATCGTTATCGATCTGAAAAACGCGGGAGCCGAGTTTTACGATCAGGAAGTGGTGAACGATAACGACCAGTTGATCACCAGCCGTACGCCTGACGATCTGCCTGCATTTAACCGCGAAGCGCTACGCCTGCTCGGCGCGTAACCAGTGCAGTTTCTTGCCAAAGCCCAGGGTGTTGTCGGTAAATTTCAGCTCATCAAGGCGGATTTCCCACACCGGGGCTTTTAGCGCCGCGGCCACCGGGAAGCGGCGCGTATAGCGTTTACGCTGTGCGTCGCTTTCCTCACCTTCCAGGCGACGAATTTCGCCTTTGAACTGAACCCCGCGGATCAGCGCAACGGTTTTAGGCTGACCGTTTACCGTGCCCGCCACTTTTGCCTGCGGGCCTGACATCTGCGCATGTCGCGTTTTGTCTTCGCTCATCACGTAAAAGGCCACGCGCTCGGGATCGTAGTAATAAAAGGCATTTGCGCACCACATCTCCTCGTCTTTACAGACGCACCAGGTCACGACATGCTGCTTTGCCAGCCAGCGGTTAATGGCGGCCAGTGTTTCCATTTTCGCTCTCTCTCATGCTATGGTGCGTTCACCTTAACATACTGAATCTGTCTACTGTGTGCTGGTTTCTCTATCTTGTCCGAACCGCTGATAACGCACTCTACACCGGGATCACCACCGATGTGGCACGGCGTTTTTTACAACATCAAACGGGGAAAGGGGCGAAAGCACTGCGGGGGAAAGGTGAACTTCATTTAGCGTTTTCAGCCGCCGTGGGCGACAGATCACTGGCGCTCAGGCTGGAATACCGCATCAAGCAGCTGACGAAGCGCCAGAAAGAGCGCCTCGTTACCGGAGACGGCTCTTTTGAGGCGCTACGCGAAAGCCTGATTAAAAGCGATTGAAATGATCGTGGTACTCAACCAGACCGTTAACGCCGTCGAGCGCATCGTCCGCCAGAGGATGCACCAGGAACGACGTTTCCGTGCCCGGCCAGTGGCAGCGCAGATCGTGTTTAGCCGCTGGCTCAAAACCTAAACGTTCATAGAACGCCGGATCGCCCAGCACGACAACCGCGGCATAGCCAAATTCATTCAGGGAATCCAGCCCTTCATAGACCAGCTGGCGTGCCAGACCCTGGCCACGGTAGTTTTCATCCACCGCCAGCGGCGCCATCCCGACCCACTGCAACTCCTCACCCTGCACAATCACCGGGCTGAACGCCACGTAGCCGACCACCTGCCCTTCATCGTCGGTGGCAACCAGGCCCAGCGTAATCAGGCCATCTTCGCGGAGATCGTGAACCAGTTGGGCTTCGGCGTCGCCTGCAAAAGAGCGGCGTAACAACGCATCGATACCCGGCGCATCAATCCCAATTTCGACTCGAATCAGCATGGCTCACCTACTGAAGTGTGTTTACTGTCCGGCGGGGTTTTCAGCCCGGCCTCAACGAAATCTGCCATTTGCATCAACATCATACGCAGCGCTTTCGGCATCTGCTCCAGCTCAATGGCATCCATTAAATTTTTGACGTACAGACCAAGCTCCGTGTCGCCTTCAATCACCAGTCGGCGCTGGAAGAAAAGTGTGTCCGGATCCTGTTTGCGCGCGGCGATCATCAGCAGATCGCTGGCGTCCGCGCTAAAGCTCACATCCGCGCTGGCGGACTCGCTGACGATCAGCCGTTCGTTCTCGACGGAAGTAAACCAGCGCAACCCGATATCGCGCACTTCAATCTGTAACCAGCGGCCTTCCAGAAACTCCAGTTCACCATCCTGTAACGCCTGGCGGAACTGCCAGCTCAGCACCTGCTCCAGCACCTGGCGTTTAAGCGCGAACGGCGCCAGTTTTACCGGCACGCTCAGCATTGATGGACCAAATTGTACGAGACGTGAACGCAGTTTATCCAGCACGAGCTTTACTCCCTGATAGCTATAGTCCTGCTATTTTGCCATATCCCGACAAGAAGATAGCGGCGTAAATCAACAAACCGTTGTCCGGTATACCTCATTATTGGTGCCATCAATACGCCATTAGCTGCCTTAAATCAAAAATTGTCGCGTATGGGTTAATTAAAATCCCAGCTCGTTAACATTTTTTACGATCCCTGCGATCGACAACATCGGGATAAATTATGGAGCTGCTCTGCCCTGCCGGAAACCTTCCGGCGCTTAAGGCGGCCATCGAAAATGGGGCCGATGCGGTCTATATCGGGCTGAAGGATGATACCAACGCCCGCCATTTTGCGGGTCTTAACTTTACGGAGAAAAAGCTTCAGGAAGCCGTTAACTTCGTTCACCAGCACCGGCGCAAACTGCACATTGCCATCAATACCTTTGCCCATCCTGATGGCTATGCCCGCTGGCAGCGCGCCGTGGATATGGCGGCCCAGCTGGGCGCCGATGCGCTGATCCTGGCCGACCTCGCCATGCTTGAGTATGCGGCAGAACGTTATCCGCATATTGAGCGCCACGTCTCTGTTCAGGCATCGGCCACCAATGAAGAGGCCGTGCGTTTTTATCATCGACACTTTGACGTAGCCCGCGTGGTGCTGCCGCGCGTGCTCTCTATTCATCAGGTTAAGCAACTGGCGCGCGTCACGCCAGTGCCGCTGGAGGTTTTTGCCTTCGGCAGCCTGTGCATCATGGCCGAAGGCCGCTGCTATCTTTCTTCATATCTCACCGGGGAATCGCCCAATACCGTCGGTGCCTGCTCGCCTGCCCGCTTCGTTCGCTGGCAGCAAACGCCGCAGGGACTGGAGTCGCGCCTGAATGACGTGTTAATTGACCGCTATCAGGACGGTGAAAACGCGGGCTACCCGACGCTGTGCAAAGGCCGCTATCTGGTAGACGGCGAGCGCTACCACGCGCTGGAGGAGCCTACCAGCCTCAACACGCTGGAATTGCTGCCGGAACTGCTGGCCGCCAATATTGCCTCGGTGAAAATCGAAGGCCGCCAGCGCAGCCCGGCCTACGTGAGCCAGGTGGCGAAGGTCTGGCGTCAGGCCATCGACCGCTGCATGGCGGACCCGCAAAACTACGCCCCGCAAGCGGCCTGGATGGAGACGCTCGGCGCGATGTCCGAAGGTACCCAAACCACGCTTGGCGCGTATCACCGTAAATGGCAGTGAGATCATCATGAAATATTCGTTAGGGCCGGTGCTCTACTACTGGTCAAAAGAGACGCTGGAAGATTTTTACCAGCAGGCCGCCACCAGCAGCGCCGATGTGATTTACCTCGGCGAAGCGGTGTGCAGCAAACGCCGCGCTACCAAAGTGGGCGACTGGCTGGATATGGCGAAAAGTCTGGCCGGGAGCGGCAAACAGGTTGTGCTCTCGACGCTGGCGCTGGTGCAGGCGTCCTCTGAGCTGGGCGAGCTGAAGCGCTACGTCGAAAACGGTGAGTTTCTGCTGGAGGCGAGCGACCTGGGCGTGGTGAACCTGTGCGCCGAGCGTAAGCTACCGTTTGTCGCCGGACATGCGCTGAACTGCTATAACGCGGTGACCCTGCGCCTGTTGCTTAAACAGGGGATGACGCGCTGGTGCATGCCGGTGGAACTCTCCCGCGACTGGCTGGCCAACCTGCTGAATCAGTGTGACGAACTGGGTATTCGCAATCAGTTTGAAGTGGAAGTGTTGAGCTACGGCCATCTGCCGCTGGCCTACTCCGCCCGCTGCTTTACCGCGCGTTCCGAAGATCGTCCGAAAGATGAGTGTGAAACCTGCTGCATTAAGTACCCGAACGGACGCAGTATGCTGTCGCAGGAGAACCAGCAGGTGTTTGTCCTCAACGGCATTCAGACCATGAGCGGTTACGTCTATAACCTCGGCAACGAACTGGCGTCAATGCACGGGCTGGTGGATATGGTGCGTCTTTCGCCGCTTGATACCGGCGTGTTCGCGATGCTGGACGCCTTTCGCGCCAACGAAAACGGCACCTCGCCGCTGCCGCTGACGGCGAACAGCGACTGCAACGGTTACTGGCGACGTCTCGCCGGGCTGGAATTGCAGGCGTAAAAAAAGCTCACTTTGTTAACAACGGTTATCATTTTTTAATGCAGTATTAAAGATTGACCGTCGACAAAGTGAGCTGTTATGACTGACAAAACCATTCCATTTTCGGTGCTGGATCTGGCGCCGATCCCGCAAGGCTCCTCGGCCAGAGAGGCCTTTACGCACTCTCTCGATCTTGCTCAACTTGCCGAAAAGCGTGGCTATCACCGGTACTGGCTGGCAGAGCACCATAACATGGTGGGCATCGCCAGTGCCGCCACCTCGGTGCTGATTGGCTATCTGGCGGCGAATACCACTACTCTGCACCTCGGCTCTGGCGGCGTGATGCTGCCGAATCACGCCCCGCTGGTGATTGCCGAGCAGTTCGGGACGCTGAATACCCTCTATCCGGGGCGTATTGATTTAGGCCTTGGCCGCGCGCCGGGCAGCGACCAGCCGACCATGCGCGCCCTGCGCCGTCATATGAGCGGCGATATCGATAACTTCCCACGCGATGTCGCAGAACTGGTGGACTGGTTTGACGCGCGGGATCCGAACCCGCACGTGCGTCCTGTGCCGGGCTACGGGGAAAAGATCCCGGTATGGCTGTTAGGTTCAAGCCTGTACAGCGCCCAGCTCGCCGCCCAGCTGGGGCTGCCGTTCGCGTTCGCTTCCCACTTCGCGCCGGATATGCTGCATCAGGCACTGCATCTTTATCGCACGCACTTCAAACCGTCTGAACGTCTGGAGAAGCCGTATGCGATGGTGTGTATCAATATCATTGCCGCTGACAGCAACCGCGACGCGGAATTCCTGTTTACCTCCATGCAGCAGGCGTTTGTGAAGCTGCGTCGCGGCGAGACAGGCCAGCTTCCGCCGCCGGTAGAGAATATGCATCAGCTGTGGTCGACCTCCGAGCAGTATGGCGTGCAGCAGGCGCTGAGCATGTCGCTGGTGGGTGATAAGGCGAAAGTGCGTCACGGGCTGGAGGCGGTGCTGCGTGAAACGCAGGCGGATGAGATTATGGTCAACGGCCAGATTTTCGATCACCAGGCGCGTCTGCATTCGTTTGATTTGGCGATGCAGGTGAAAGAGGAGTTGGTGGGGTAGCCATTGTTTCGCCCGGTGGCGCTACGCTTACCGGGCCTACATTCTTTTCTCCCCCTCCCTGTGGGAGAGGGCCGGGGTGAGGGGTTCAGACCGCACGATTTACTGATACACAGGCAACAGATTAAAACTCGACAGCACGTGCACCACGGCGTTGCCGATACCAAATACCAGAATCAGCGCAATCATCGGCTTGCCGCCCCAGACGCGGAATTTCGGACTGCCGAAGCGCTTACGTGATTTGCGCGCCAGCAGCGCTGGCACAATCGCCGCCCAGATGGTGGCCGCCAGTCCTGCATAGCCGATGGCGTACAGGAAGCCGTTCGGCCACAACAGACCGCCCACGATTGGTGGCAGGAAGGTCAACAGCGCCGTTTTGAAGCGCCCCATCGCAGAGTCATCAAAACCAAACAGATCCGCCAGGTAGTCAAACAGGCCCAGCGTCACACCGAGGAATGAGCTCGCCACGGCAAAGTTCGAGAAGACCACCAGCAGCAGATCCAGGCTGCGGCTGTTCAGCACGCCACTCAGGGCCTGCACCAGCACGTCGATGTTACCGCCCTTCTGCGCAATGCCGATAAATTCCGGACGAGGGATGTTGCCCATCGTCCCCAGCAGCCAGATCACATACAGCCCCAGCGCCAGCAGCGTGCCGTAAACCAGGCATTTCACGATGGTGCGCGGATCTTTGCCGTAGTACTTCATCAGGCTCGGCACGTTGCCGTGGTAGCCAAACGACGCCAGACAGAATGGCAGCGTCATCAGCAGGTACGGCGTATAGGAGGTGTTCACTTCGGCAACGTTAAACAGCGTGGCTGGCGTGACGTGCCCCAGCAGGCTGCCGAAGGTCAGGAAGAAAGTAATGACCTTTGCGCCCAGCACGATGGCCGTCATGCGGCTCACCGCTTTGGTACTCATCCAGACGATAAACGCCACGCCCAGCGCAAAGCAGAGTCCCGCCAGACGCGCCGGAACGTTCAGCGACATCTCGGAGAAGGTGTGGTGCAGAATCGACCCGCTCGCAGAAATGTACGCGTAGGTCAGGATATAGAGCACAAACGCGATGGACAGCCCATTCACCAGGTTCCAGCCTTTGCCCAGCAGATCCCGGGTGATGGTGTCGAAGCTGGAGCCGATGCGGTAGTTGAGGTTGGCCTCAAGGATCATCAGCCCCGAATGGAGCATGCAAAACCAGGTAAAAACCAGCGCCGCCAGTGACCAGAAGAACCACGCACCGGACATGACCACAGGCAGGGAAAACATCCCGGCACCAATGATGGTTCCGCCGATGATCACCACGCCGCCAAGCAGCGATGGTGACGTTTGGGTGGTGGTTAGTGTTGCCATGCGGCCTGATCTCCAGTGAAAAATGTGGTTCTGTATTTTAGTGTGTTGCACTGTACCAGTACAGGAGTACAAAAGGAATAAAAAAAGCCCCGATAGCAACTATCGGGGCTGTATATTTTACTTTACGTCAGAATCGAAAGGCTTACGCGTCACCGAAACGACGACGGCTGGTGCCTTCTTCACGGCGTGGACCACGGTTTTCGCGGCGCTCACCGGAGAAACGACGGGGTTCACCGCGGCCTTCGCTACGACCGCCTTCACGACGCTCACCACCGAAACCGCGACCACCGCCACGACGTTCGCCGCCACGGTCAGGACGTGGCTGTGCATCGCCCAGCAGCTGCATGTTCATCGGCTTGTTCAGGATGCGGGTGCGAGTAAAGTGTTGCAGTACTTCGCCCGGCATGCCTTTTGGCAGCTCGATGGTGGAGTGGGAACCGAAAAGCTTGATGTTACCAATGTAACGGCTGCTGATGTCGCCTTCGTTCGCGATCGCGCCAACGATGTGACGAACTTCAACACCATCATCACGGCCCACTTCAATGCGATACAGTTCCATGTCGCCCGCGTCACGACGCTCACGACGTGGACGGTCTTCACCACCACGCTCTGGACGGTCACCACGTGGACCACGGTCGTTACGGTCGCCACGACGTTCGAAACGATCGTCACGGTCACGGAACTCACGCTTAGGACGCATCGGTGCATCAGGTGGCACGATCAGGCTACGTTCGCCCTGGGCCATTTTCAGCAGTGCTGCGGCCAGGGTTTCCATGTCCAGCTCTTCGCCTTCAGCGACAGGCTGGATCTGCGACAGCAGCGCACGGTACTGATCCAGATCGCTGCTTTCCAGCTGCTGCTGTACTTTCGCGGCGAATTTTTCCAGGCGGCGTTTGCCCAGCAGTTCTGCGTTTGGCAGTTCAGCTTCTGGAATGGTCAGCTTCATGGTGCGTTCGATGTTACGCAGCAGACGACGCTCGCGGTTCTCAACGAACAGCAGCGCACGACCCGCACGACCCGCACGACCGGTACGGCCGATACGGTGAACGTAAGACTCGGAATCCATTGGGATATCATAGTTAACAACCAGGCTGATACGCTCAACGTCCAGGCCACGTGCTGCCACGTCAGTTGCAATAAGGATATCCAGACGACCGTCTTTCAGACGCTCCAGCGTCTGCTCACGCAGAGCCTGGTTCATGTCGCCGTTCAGCGCGGCGCTGTTGTAGCCGCTACGCTCCAGGGCTTCAGCCACTTCCAGGGTCGCGTTCTTGGTACGAACGAAGATAATCGCCGCATCAAAATCTTCCGCTTCCAGGAAACGCACCAGCGCTTCGTTTTTGCGCATGCCGTACACAGACCAGTAGCTCTGGCTGATGTCCGGGCGAGTAGTGACGCTGGACTGAATGCGCACTTCCTGCGGCTCTTTCATGAAGCGGCGGGTAATGCGACGGATCGCTTCTGGCATGGTTGCAGAGAACAGAGCGGTCTGATGACCTTCCGGGATCTGCGCCATGATGGTTTCAACGTCTTCGATGAAGCCCATACGCAGCATTTCATCGGCTTCGTCCAGTACCAGGCCGCTCAGTTTAGAGAGGTCCAGGGTACCGCGCTTCAGGTGATCCAGCAGACGGCCCGGCGTACCGACAACAATCTGTGGGCCCTGGCGCAGGGCGCGTAACTGCACGTCATAACGCTGGCCGCCGTACAGGGCTACCACGTTTACGCCGCGCATATGTTTAGAGAATTCCGTCATGGCTTCAGCAACCTGAACAGCCAGTTCACGGGTTGGAGCCAGGACAAGGATCTGCGGTGCACGCAGGTCCGGATCAATGTTGTTCAGCAGCGGCAGCGAGAATGCTGCGGTTTTACCGCTACCAGTCTGGGCCATGCCCAGCACGTCACGACCAGAAAGCAGGTGTGGGATACACTCAGCCTGGATCGGAGATGGTTTTTCGTAACCCAGATCGTTAAGGGCTTCAAGGATAGGAGCCTTCAGGCCCAGATCTGCAAAAGTGGTTTCGAATTCAGCCATGTAGTACAAGTGCCTCGATATTAATGGCGGCCAGTCTACTTAGCTCATCGTGAAAATGATTAGCAATTTTCATTGAAAAGTGTGAACCGGCTCAAATTAGGTGTATTGACGAACAACAACGCCCTCACCAGTGAAGGTGATGGCAATCAAAAGATTACGGGCTGATGTTTATGTCGTCAGCTATTGCTGGTCCGATTCTGCCAGGTCGTCTTGCTCCTGGCCCAAGAGCGATAATTCCAACAATGCATAACGGTGCTCAACGAAGTTATGTACGTTGTTAGCAACCGCTAATTTGAACAGTGCCGTAGCGCTGTCCATATCCCCCAGACTTAGGTAGTACTTACCTAAATAGAAGTTGGTTTCACTGAGATGCTCAGCGAGCGAGGTGTTATCCGTTGCGTCCGCCTTGAGGCGTTCCATCAGCGTTGCTTCGCTAATGTTGCCCAGGTAGAACTCGACAATGTTCCATCCCCACTGTTCCTTGTCCGATTTCTCGAAGCGCTGTTTCAGTGCTTCTTTGGCCTGCTTCTCATCGAGCTTCTGCTCAACGATGTAAAGCCACAGGCTGCGGAAAGGATCATTAGGATCGTCTTGATAAAACGCCAGCAGATCATCTTGCGCTAACTTATCACGACCGCCGTAATACAATGCGATACCGCGATTCAAGTGCGCGTAGTTGTAAGTTGGATCAAGCTCAAGTACAGAATCAAACGCTTCATAGGCAGCATCAAAATTGCCTGCCTGCGTTAAATAAATGCCTAAGTAATTGAATACTTCAGGCATATCAGGTCGAATCGCCAGCGCTTGTGAAAAATCATTTCGCGCTAATGCCCTCAGACCGAGACTATCATACAACACTCCGCGCTCATATAAAAGCTGTGCGCGTTCGTCATCGGTTAAAGCCCGACTGGCAAGTATTTGTTCCATGCGTGCCAGAATGACTTCCTGCTGCAAAGTCGGTTGCAATGGCACTGCGAGGGCTTCGCTCTTACGCCAGGCAGAGTTGCTGCATCCTGCCAGCGTTAAAGCTGTCGCAACGAAACACCAGCGCAAAAAAGGCTTCATTTCCCACTCCCGAAGACAACTATTGGATGAACGTCCTGTCCCCCGGCGGCTTAACAAGGCGTCCTGCCTGATAATAAGCCCTCCGCCAGTGCGGAGGGCAAATGGCAACCTTACTCGCCCTGCTGTTCAGCAGCCGGAGCTTCCGGCGCCGCAGCAGGCTGAGACTGCTCGGTTGCTTCTTTAATGCTCAGACGGATACGGCCCTGGCGGTCAACTTCCAGAACTTTCACCGGTACTTCCTGACCCATTTGCAGGTAATCGGTCACTTTCTCAACACGCTTGTCAGCGATCTGAGAGATGTGTACCAGACCTTCTTTACCGCCACCGATGGCAACGAACGCACCAAAGTCAACGATACGGGTCACTTTACCATTGTAGATACGGCCCACTTCGATCTCTGCCGTGATCTCTTCGATACGACGGATAGCGTATTTCGCCTTCTCGCCGTCGGTTGCTGCGATTTTCACAGTACCGTCATCTTCGATTTCGATGGTGGTGCCCGTTTCTTCGGTCAGCGCACGGATAACAGAACCGCCCTTACCGATGACATCTTTGATCTTGTCTGGATTGATCTTGATGGTGTGAATACGCGGAGCGAATTCAGAGATATCACCGCGTGGTGCGTTGATAGCCTGTTCCATCACGCCCAGGATGTGCAGACGCGCACCTTTAGCCTGGTTCAGAGCAACCTGCATGATCTCTTTGGTGATACCTTCAATTTTGATATCCATCTGCAAGGCAGAGATACCGTCGCGGGAACCCGCCACTTTGAAGTCCATATCGCCCAGGTGGTCTTCGTCACCCAGAATGTCAGACAGAACAACGTAGTTGTCGCCTTCTTTCACCAGACCCATTGCGATACCCGCAACGGCGGCTTTGATTGGCACGCCTGCATCCATCAGCGCCAGAGAGGCACCACACACGGAAGCCATGGAAGAAGAACCGTTGGATTCAGTGATTTCAGACACAACACGTACGGTGTACGGGAATTTGTCTGCTTCTGGCATCACTGCCAGCACGCCGCGCTTCGCCAGACGACCGTGACCAATTTCACGACGCTTCGGTGAGCCAACCATACCGGTTTCGCCCACAGAGTACGGAGGGAAGTTATAGTGGAACAGGAAGCTGTCAGTGCGCTCGCCCATCAGTTCGTCGATGATCTGTGCGTCACGTGCAGTACCCAGGGTCGCGGTTACCAGCGCCTGCGTTTCACCACGGGTGAACAGCGCAGAACCGTGTGTACGTGGCAGTACGCCGGTACGCACGTCCAGACCACGGATCATGTCTTTTTCACGGCCGTCGATACGCGGCTCGCCTGCCAGTACGCGGCTACGAACAACGTTTTTCTCGATGGCGTGCAGGATTTCGCCAATTTCGTTAGCGTCCAGCGTTTCGTCTTCGGCAACCAGGGTCGCGGTCACTTCAGATTTGATCACATCAACCTGAGCATAGCGCTCCTGTTTGTCGGTGATGCGGTATGCGTCGCTCAGACGAGATTCTGCCAGGGCAGCAACACGTGCGTTCAGCGCGTCGTTGGCCGCTTCTGGCTGCCAGTCCCAACGTGGTTTACCGGCTTCTTTCACCAGGTCGTTGATGTTCTGGATAACAACCTGCTGCTGGTCGTGGCCAAATACCACAGCGCCCAGCATCTGGTCTTCGCTCAGCAGTTCAGCTTCGGATTCAACCATCAGCACCGCGGCTTCAGTACCGGCAACAACCAGGTCCAGCTTACTCTCTTTCAGCTCTTCCTGAGTTGGGTTCAGCACGTACTGATCGTTGATGTAACCAACGCGCGCAGCACCGATTGGGCCATTGAATGGAATACCAGACAGTGACAGGGCAGCAGACGCACCGATCATCGCGACGATGTCCGGGTTAACCTGTGGGTTAACGGAAACAACGGTTGCGATAACCTGTACTTCATTGACGAAGCCTTCCGGGAACAGCGGACGAACCGGGCGGTCAATCAGACGCGCGATCAGGGTTTCGCCTTCGCTTGGACGGCCTTCACGACGGAAGAAGCCACCCGGGATTTTACCGGCAGCGTAGGTACGCTCCTGGTAGTTAACGGTCAGCGGGAAGAAGTCCTGACCTGGTTTAGCTTTTTTCTGGCCAACTACGGTAACGAATACAGCAGTGTCATCCATGCTTACCATTACGGCAGCAGTAGCCTGACGCGCCATCATGCCGGTTTCCAGCGTGACGGTATGCTGACCATACTGGAATTTACGAACGATCGGATTCAGCAAAATTCTGTCCTTTCTTAAATGTTTGAAAGCACACCTCAGGTGTGCTGACGATTTAACCCGACCTTCTTCGCATCCTCGCGACTAATGACAACCGACACCCCCATGGGTGAAGCCTCTCATTAGCCGCGCGAACCTCTGCAATGAAGATCATTTATAGCAACAATACAATAGTTTCCATTGAATTGCTGCCGTCTGGTTGAAAAAAGGGGCCATCAGGCCCCCTTTTCTGAAACTCGCAAGACTTAGCGACGCAGACCCAGACGCTCGATCAGCGCGGTGTAGCGTGCAACATCTTTACGCTTCAGGTAGTCGAGCAGTTTACGACGCTGAGAAACCATACGCAGCAGACCACGACGGCTGTGGTGATCTTTTTTGTGCTCTGCAAAGTGACCTTGCAGGTGGTTAATCTGTGCAGTCAGCAGTGCAACCTGAACTTCGGTAGAACCGCTGTCGTTAGTACCACGACCAAACTCAGAAACGATTTTAGCTTTAGCTTCAACGCTTAGAGACATTTTCAAACTCCAAAGTATAAAGAATGTAAGGATGCCGATCTCTAATTCAGCTATCCCATGTACGCCCCGCAGATTGTTAAACAATTTACCAGGCGTTAAGCGGCGATATTCTACTCGTCTCCCCTGCTTATCGCAAGGTGAGGCGTTATCACCGTCATGCTTCGAGCGGATATTCGACGACCAGACGACGCGGCGCCACGCGCCCTTCTCCGTCCATTTCGCCCATCCCGATGAATTTCCCTTCTTCACCTTCTGTCACACGTACCAGGCCCTCAAGCGGCGCCCCCGTTGTACGAACCGGGTTCCCGTTCTTAAAGTAAACGGACGATGTTAAAGGAAGATTAACAACCGGGAAATCTGCTGCCGGACTGTCCATCGGCATTAGCAGCGGGTCCAGCAGATCGGCTGGCGCCATTCCCTGCGCTTGCGCCTGTTCAACCAGCGCGTGCAGATGCTCGAGCGTCACCATGCGTTCGACCGGATATTTGCTGACCGCCAGACGACGCAGATAAATCACATGCGCGCCGCAGCCCAGCTTTTCACCGAGGTCATCAATGATGGTACGAATGTAGGTCCCTTTCGAACAGTGCACTTCCAGCTCCAGTTCATCACCTTCGTGGCGGATGAACAGCAGCTCATACACGGTAATCGGACGAGCTTCGCGCGGAACGTCAATGCCCTGACGCGCATATTCGTAGAGCTTCTTGCCCTGATATTTCAGCGCCGAATACATCGACGGCACCTGAAGCGTATCACCACGGAAACTGTCCAGTGCCGCATCAAGTTGCTCTGCGCTGAAGGTCACCGGGCGCTCTTCCACGACCTGACCATCTGCATCGGAGGTATCCGTGCGCTGGCCCAGTTTGGCAATCACGCGGTAGCGCTTATCGGAATCCAGCAGGTACTGGGAAAACTTTGTCGCTTCCCCCAGGCAGATCGGCAGCATGCCGGTTGCCAGCGGATCCAGCGCGCCAGTGTGCCCTGCACGGTTGGCGTTATAAATACGCTTCACTTTTT
The DNA here is from genome assembly GCF_049238105.1 of Enterobacter cloacae complex sp. IR5418. Taxonomy (NCBI): domain Bacteria; kingdom Pseudomonadati; phylum Pseudomonadota; class Gammaproteobacteria; order Enterobacterales; family Enterobacteriaceae; genus Enterobacter; species Enterobacter cloacae complex sp. IR5418. Next base: position 74,801 of record NZ_JBMKHS010000007.1, read on the forward strand.
GCAGCACGTCGTTGCTGGATGCACCCTGCGGTTTATCCAGCAACAGCACGCCATGCACGTCACGACCGCGACGACGAGGACGACTCATCAGTCCTCCTTGCTGTCGTCCGCCGGGTTAACACGACGCTCATCGTCATGTTTCACCACGCTGGTCACCAGGTTGGACATACGCATACCTTCAACCAGCGAGTTGTCGTAGAAGAAGGTCAGTTCCGGCACGATACGCAGGCGCATCGCTTTGCCAAGCAGAGAGCGGATGAAACCAGAGGCTTCCTGCAACGCTTTAATGCCGTTCTTCACTGCGTCTTCATCCTGATCATTCAGGAAAGTCACAAACACTTTGGCGTACGCCAGGTCGCGGGACATTTCCACGCCAGACACGGTGGTCATCATACCCACGCGTGGATCTTTGATTTCACGTTGCAGAATGAGTGCGATCTCTTTCTGCATCTCCTGCGCGACGCGCTGTGGGCGACCAAATTCTTTCGCCATAATAAATTCTCCAGACAAAAAAGGGGCTTAAGCCCCTTTTTAAAATTACTGCCGGGTGGCGCTTCGCTTACCCGGCCTACGCTTATTAATCTTCTGTTGACGAAGATTACGCGATGGTACGCTGAATTTCGATGATCTCGAACACTTCGATCATATCGCCAACGCGAACGTCGTTGTAGTTCTTCACGCCGATACCACATTCCATACCGTTACGGACTTCGTTAACGTCATCTTTGAAGCGGCGCAGGGATTCCAGCTCGCCTTCGTAGATAACCACGTTGTCACGCAGTACGCGGATTGGGTTGTGACGCTTGATGGTCCCTTCGGTAACCATACAGCCCGCGATCGCACCGAATTTCGGTGATTTGAACACGTCACGTACTTCAGCCAGACCGATGATCTGCTGTTTCAGCTCAGGAGACAGCATGCCGCTCATCGCTGCTTTCACTTCGTCAATCAGGTTATAGATGACGGAGTAGTAACGCAGATCCAGGCTTTCAGCATCAATCACTTTACGCGCAGATGCGTCAGCACGAACGTTGAAGCCAACCAGGATAGCGTTGGACGCGGCTGCCAGGGTTGCGTCGGTTTCGGTGATACCACCTACACCAGAACCGATGATCTTCACTTTCACTTCGTCGGTAGACAGTTTCAGCAAGGAATCGGAGATTGCTTCCACAGAACCCTGAACGTCCGCTTTCAGAACGATGTTCACTTCGTGAACTTCGCCTTCGGTCATGTTGGCGAACATGTTCTCGAGTTTAGATTTCTGCTGACGAGCCAGTTTCACTTCACGGAATTTACCCTGACGATACAGAGCCACTTCACGCGCTTTCTTCTCGTCACGTACCACGGTAACTTCGTCACCGGCAGCCGGAACACCGGACAGGCCGAGGATTTCCACTGGAATGGATGGACCCGCTTCCAGCACTTCCTGACCCAGTTCGTTACGCATAGCACGAACGCGACCATATTCGAAACCACACAGAACGATATCGCCCTTGTGCAGAGTACCTTCGCGAACCAGAACGGTTGCAACCGGACCACGACCTTTATCCAGGAAGGATTCGATTACCGCGCCGCTCGCCATACCTTTACGCACCGCTTTCAGTTCCAGAACTTCAGCCTGAAGCAGAATAGCGTTCAGCAGGTCGTCGATACCGGTACCTGCTTTTGCAGATACAGGGATGAACTGCGCTTCACCGCCCCACTCTTCCGGCATAACGCCGTACTGGGAGAGTTCGTTTTTCACGCGATCCATATCGGCTTCTGGCTTATCAATTTTGTTAACTGCGACAACCAGAGGCACCTGCGCCGCTTTCGCGTGCTGGATAGCTTCAATGGTCTGTGGCATCACGCCATCGTCGGCAGCAACAACCAGTACAACGATATCCGTTGCCTGAGCACCACGAGCACGCATTGAAGTAAACGCTGCGTGGCCTGGGGTATCCAGGAAGGTGATCATGCCGTTTTCGGTTTCTACGTGGTAAGCACCGATGTGCTGGGTAATACCACCCGCTTCGCCGGAGGCAACCTTAGTAGAACGAATGTAGTCAAGCAGAGAGGTTTTACCGTGGTCAACGTGACCCATGATGGTCACAACCGGAGCACGCGGTTCAGCCGCTGCACCCGTATCACGGTCGCTCATTACCGCTTCTTCCAGTTCGTTTTCACGACGCAGGATAACTTTGTGGCCCATCTCTTCGGCAACCAGCTGTGCGGTTTCCTGGTCGATAACCTGGTTGATGGTGGCCATTGCGCCCAGTTTCATCATCGCTTTGATGACCTGAGAGCCTTTCACCGCCATCTTGTTAGCCAGTTCGCCAACGGTGATGGTTTCACCGATCACAACGTCACGGTTAACGGCCTGAGCTGGCTTCTGGAAGCCCTGCTGTAGAGCGGAACCTTTACGCTTGCCGCCTTTACCGCCGCGAACCGCTGCACGTGCTTCTTCACGGTCAGCTTTCGATTCAGCGTGCTTGTTACCTTTTTTCGCAGGACGTGCAGCTTTTGCACTGCGAGTACGGCCACGACCACCTTCAACTTCACGGTCGTTGTCGTCTTCTGCCTGGCGCGCATGCTGAGACGTGGTGACGTGATAATCGCTGGTATCTTCAGTTGGTTCAGCGGTATTCACACCATTCTTCTCGTTTTCTTCTGCCATGCGACGCGCTTCTTCGGCGACGCGGCGAGCTTCTTCTTCAAGCTTGCGGCGGGCTTCTTCTTCCGCTTTACGCTTCAGCTCGGCAGCTTCATTTTCACGGCGGGCTTTTTCAGCCTGGGCTGTTTTGGTCATTTCGTCGGTCTGTTGATTGCTCACTTTGTCTTTTTCCGCAGCGTCACGCTTCGCTTTTTCACCGGCGTCGCGTTTCGCTTTTTCTGCGGCCTCACGTTCAGCTTTTAATTCTGCTTCACGTTTGGCAGTGGCTTCTGCCTCACGCTGAGCTTGTTCTTCCGCTTCACGCTGTGCCTGCTCTTCCGCGGCAAGGCGTTCTGCCTCTTGCGGATCACGTTTTACAAAGGTGCGCGTCTTGCGGACTTCGATTTGTACCGACTTGCTTTTGCCACCGGTACCAGGGATGTTCAACGTGCTACGCGTTTTGCGCTGTAGCGTTAACTTGTCAGGCGTAGAGCCGTGTTCACGGTTCAGGTGCGCTAACAAGGTTTGTTTTTCTTGCGCGGTCACCGAGTCATCAGCGGACTTCGGGATCCCTGCATCAGCAAATTGCTGTACCAGGCGGTCCACGGAGGTCTGAATCTCAGCAGCCAGCGATTTTACAGTTACATCAGTCATGCTGTTCCTTCCTGCTACAGTTTATTACGCTTCGTCGCCGAACCAGCAAATATTACGTGCGGCCATGATGAGTTCGCCGGCTTTCTCGTCGGTTAAACCTTCGATATCAGCCAGGTCATCAACGCCTTGCTCAGCGAGATCTTCCAGCGTACAAACACCACGGGCAGCCAGCTTGAACGCAATCGCACGATCAAGACCTTCCAGATTCAGCAGGTCATCAGCCGGCTTCTTATCGCCAAGGCTTTCTTCCTGAGCCAGCGCCAGGGTGGTCAGTGCGTTTTTAGCGCGTTCACGCAGGGCTTCAACGGTTGGTTCATCCAGACCGTCAATTTCCAGCAGCTCTTTCATTGGCACGTAGGCCAGTTCTTCCAGCGTAGAGAAACCTTCTTCAACCAGCACAGTGGCGAAGTCTTCGTCAATGTCCAGGTATTTGGTGAAGGTATCGATCGCCGCGTGGGCTTCAGCCTGATGCTTGGCCTGAAGGTCATCAACGGTCATCACGTTGAGTTCCCAGCCGCTCAGCTGTGACGCCAGACGTACGTTCTGACCGTTACGGCCAATCGCCTGCGCCAGGTTGCCCGCTTCTACAGCGATATCCATGGTGTGTTTGTCTTCGTCAACAACGATAGACGCCACATCAGCCGGTGCCATTGCGTTGATCACGAACTGCGCCGGGTTGTCGTCCCACAGAACGATATCAATGCGCTCGCCGCCCAGTTCGGTAGACACCGCCTGAACACGTGCGCCACGCATACCGACGCAAGCACCGACCGGGTCGATACGCTTGTCGTTGGTTTTCACCGCAATTTTCGCACGGGAACCCGGATCGCGGGCCGCCGCTTTAATCTCGATAACTTCTTCGCCGATTTCCGGCACTTCAATACGGAACAGTTCAACCAGCATTTCTGGTTTAGAACGCGTCACGAACAGCTGTGCACCACGCGCTTCAGGGCGTACGGCATACAGCACACCACGAATACGGTCGCCTGGGCGGAAGTTCTCACGCGGCAGCATGTCTTCGCGCAGGATCACGGCTTCAGCGTTACCCGGCAGCCCTTCGGATTTGATCTCCAGAGAGATGTTGTCGCGGTTCACTTTCTTCACCACGCCAGTGATGATTTCGCCTTCCTGATCGCGGAACTGATCGACAACCAGCGCGCGCTCGGCTTCGCGCACTTTCTGCACGATAACCTGCTTCGCGGTCTGGGTGGTGATACGGTCGAAGGTGACAGATTCAATCTGATCTTCAACGTAGTCACCCACGTTCAGACTTTCGTCTTCAAAACGTGCCGCTTCCAGGGTGATCTCTTTGGTCGGCTGGGTCACTTCTTCAACAATTACCCAACGACGGAATGTATCGAAGTCACCGCTTTTACGATCGATTTCTACGCGAACATCGATCTCTTGTTCGTATTTTTTCTTGGTTGCTGTAGCCAGTGCACTTTCCAGCGCTTCGAAAATCTTCTCACGCGGCAGTGATTTCTCGTTGGAGACGGCTTCAACAACAGCCAAAATTTCTTTGTTCATCGCGGGCTTTTCACCTCAATCCAGACTGTTAAAAGTGGGGAACCAGGTTCGCCTTCTGGATATTACTCAGCGCGAACACTTCATCTTTGCCTTCGACTGTTACCGTGATCATTTCACCATCAACGGCTTTGATAATTCCCTGCCATTTACGGCGGTTCTGTACGGCCATACGCAGAACGAGAGCCACTTCTTCACCGGTAAAGCGCACATAGTGCTCGGCCGTGAACATCGGGCGATCGAGGCCAGGTGAGGAAACTTCCAGGTTGTACGCAACGGTAATCGGATCTTCAACATCAAGAACCGCACTCACCTGGTGGCTGACATCAGCACAATCATCAACATTGATGCCATCTTCACTATCAATATAGATGCGCAGTGTGGATGTACGGCCGCGAACGAATTCGATGCCGACCAGTTCGTAGCCCAGTGCTTCGACCGGTGCAGTAATCATCTCTGTTAATTTTTGCTCTAATGTGGACAAGCCCACCCCCAAGACATAAAAAAAGGGCGTAAAGCCCAGTTATTCTGTAGTCAGATAACAAAAAACCCCGATAAATCGGGGCTTTAGATAACTGAACCCTATAGCCACAACTGTGGCCTGGAGCACTCTCCGAAAGAATTTTTTCAAATCCAGCTACGAAGGCTCTAAGTCTTCACAGTATATTTGAAAAAGAACTTTATGGGAAAGTGGTTGCGGGGGCCGGATTTGAACCGACGACCTTCGGGTTATGAGCCCGACGAGCTACCAGGCTGCTCCACCCCGCGCCTGAAACGTGGCAAATTCTACGCGTTTTGGACAGAATTTGCAAATAATGCTGGGATTTGGTACCGAAGACGGGACGTAAAATCGGCGTTCAGTATATTGATAGTTGACCCCACCTGTCAACCCAACTTCAGTCAGGGTAATAAAAGGGAAATTTTTACAAAAAACGCATACGTCTCTTTCGGTCGTCGATAAAAGATGATTAAATGAATACTCACTTATTTTGCATAAACATGCATCGAGAGCGAAAGCGGTCTCTAATCAGTCAATCAAGCAGGGTTTTATTATATGACGACGATTCTCAAGCATCTCCCGGTAGGACAACGTATTGGCATCGCTTTCTCTGGCGGCCTGGATACCAGCGCTGCACTGCTGTGGATGCGCCAGAAGGGAGCGGTTCCTTATGCATATACTGCGAACCTGGGTCAGCCGGACGAGGAAGATTATGACGCGATCCCTCGTCGTGCCATGGAATATGGCGCAGAGAACGCACGTCTGATCGACTGCCGTAAGCAGCTGGTTGCCGAAGGGATTGCCGCGATCCAGTGCGGTGCTTTCCATAACACGACCGGCGGCCTGACCTATTTCAATACCACCCCGCTGGGCCGTGCCGTCACCGGCACCATGCTGGTCGCCGCCATGAAAGAAGATGGCGTGAACATCTGGGGTGACGGTAGCACCTATAAAGGCAACGATATTGAACGTTTCTATCGTTATGGCCTGCTCACCAACGCTGAGTTGCAGATCTACAAACCGTGGCTGGATACCGACTTCATCGACGAGCTGGGTGGCCGTCATGAAATGTCTGAGTTTATGATTGCCTGCGGCTTTGACTACAAAATGTCCGTTGAGAAAGCTTACTCAACCGACTCCAACATGCTGGGTGCAACGCACGAAGCGAAAGACCTTGAATTCCTGAACTCCAGCGTCAAAATTGTTAACCCGATTATGGGCGTGAAGTTCTGGGACGAGAACGTGAAGATCCCGGCGGAAGAAGTGACCGTGCGTTTCGAACGGGGTCATCCGGTTGCCCTGAATGGTAAAACCTTCTCCGACGATGTTGAACTGATGCTGGAAGCAAACCGCATCGGCGGTCGTCACGGTCTGGGCATGAGCGATCAGATCGAAAACCGTATCATCGAAGCGAAAAGCCGTGGCATTTACGAAGCGCCGGGGATGGCGCTGCTGCATATCGCTTACGAGCGTCTGCTGACCGGTATTCACAACGAAGACACCATTGAGCAGTATCACTCTCATGGCCGTCAGCTGGGCAAATTGCTGTATCAGGGCCGCTGGTTCGATCCACAGGCACTGATGCTGCGTGACGCCCTGCAACGTTGGGTGGCAAGCGCAATCACCGGCGAAGTGACGCTGGAACTGCGTCGCGGCAATGACTACTCCATCCTGAATACCGTGTCTGACAACCTGACCTATAAAGCAGAGCGTTTGACCATGGAGAAAGGTGAATCAGTGTTCTCTCCGGACGATCGTATTGGCCAGCTAACCATGCGTAACCTGGACATCACCGATACCCGTGAGAAGCTGTTCAACTATGTTGAGAATGGCCTGCTCTCCGCGCATTCCGGTAATGGTCTGCCGCAGGTCGAGAACCTGGAACACAGCGATAAGAAGTAATCGACAGCCAGACATGCAAAAGGCGCCCAACAGGCGCCTTTTTTATTGGGTATTTATAGGGCGGGTAAGCGCAGCGCCACCCGCCATTTGCCCGCCACCACAATGTACAGACGAAAAAAAGACGTCTTGCGACGTCTTTCTTCTGGAATATTGGTACCGAGGATGGGACTCGAACCCACAAGCCCGTTAGGGCACTACCACCTCAAGGTAGCGTGTCTACCAATTCCACCACCTCGGTACGGAATACTTACTGCGGGATATCGCTGGTTGGCTTAGCCGGTGCAGCTGGCTGAGTTTGCTCAGTTTTTGCTGGCGCGCTCAGATTTTCCCACTCGCTTCCTTTACTGGTCTTGTTGCTGTTGATATTACCCAGCACCAGACTGATGATGAAGAACAGCGTAGCCAGAATCGCCGTCGTACGGGTCATGAAGTTCGCAGAACCACTTGAACCGAACAGCGTACCGGAAGCGCCTGCTCCAAAGGAGGCTCCCATATCAGCGCCTTTACCTTGCTGTAGCATAATCAGCGCTACGAGAGCGATGGCTACAATAAGGAAAATAACTAAAAGAGCTTCGTACATAATCAACCTGTTCCTTGCGGATTTGCCGCATACCAATGCTTCGACCAATTAGCAGGATTTTGTTTCCCACTGAAGCGGGTGTGAATACTAACCAAAGCGAATCACCTTCGCAAGGGCATTTTCGAGGCATTGTATCAACTGCGGAAAAAAACAGCAAAAAGCCATTAATTGCTTAAAACAAAGGCGGCAAACGCCGCCTTTTTAAACACTTATTCTGAAAGATTATGCAGCTTTCACCGCATCCGCAATACGGTGCGCAAATTCAGTCACCTGCGCTTCGTCTTCACCTTCCACCATCACGCGGATCAGCGGCTCCGTACCTGACTTACGCAGCAGGACACGCCCACGGCTGCCCAAAGCGGCTTCAACGTCTGCCATCACCGCTTTCACGTTGTCATTTTCCAGCGGATCGCCTTTACCGGCGGTGAAACGTACGTTCACCAGGATCTGCGGGAACATTTTCATGCCGCTGCAAAGATCGTGCAGGCTCATATGGTTACGCGCCATCGCGGCAACAACCTGAAGCGCCGCCACAATGCCGTCACCGGTGGTGGTTTTATCAAGCAGGATCACGTGGCCGGAGTTTTCCGCGCCAATGCGCCAGCCTTTCTCCTGGAGTTTTTCCAGCACGTAGCGGTCACCCACTTTCGCACGGACAAACGGGATGCCCAGCTGTTTCAGCGCCAGCTCAAGACCCATATTGCTCATCAGCGTGCCCACCGCGCCACCGCGCAGTTGTCCCTGACGCAGGCCTTCACGCGCAATGATGTAGAGGATCTGATCGCCATCGACCTTGTTACCTTCGTGGTCAACCATGATCACACGGTCGCCATCGCCATCCAGGGCAATGCCCAGATCGGCTTTTTCAGCCAGTACACGCGCCTGCAAGGCACGCACGTCTGTCGCGCCAACTTCTTCGTTGATGTTCAGGCCGTCCGGCTCGCAGCCAATCGTGATCACTTTCGCGCCCAGCTCGCGGAACACATTCGGCGCAATGTGGTACGTCGCACCGTTGGCACAGTCCACCACAATTTTGAGGTGTGCCAGGCTCAGTTCATTCGGGAAGGTGCCTTTGCAGAATTCAATGTAGCGACCTGCCGCATCGACAATACGGTTTGCTTTACCCAGTTCAGCAGAGTCGACACAGGTGATCTCTTTTTCCATTTCCGCTTCAATCGCCTCTTCCACGTCATCCGGCAGTTTGGTGCCGTCAATGGAGAAGAATTTGATACCGTTGTCGTAGAACGGGTTATGCGAAGCTGAAATGACGATGCCCGCTTCCGCACGGAAGGTACGGGTCAGGTAAGCAACAGCAGGGGTCGGCATTGGGCCTGTAAAAGAAGCGGAAAGCCCCGCCGCCGCAAGCCCGGCTTCCAGCGCGGATTCCAGCATATAACCCGAAATACGGGTATCTTTCCCAATAATGATCTTACGGGAACCATGACGCGCCAGCACTTTCCCCGCCGCCCAGCCCAGCTTCAGGACAAAATCAGGGGTAATTGGCGCATTGCCTACGCGCCCACGGATGCCATCGGTACCAAAATATTTACGATTACTCATAGCGTTTGTTTTCCTTCGCTGCCAGTGTGGCTTCCACCACACGCATGGCTTCTACTGTTTCTTTTACGTCATGGACGCGAATGATGTGTGCACCTTGCATCGCGGCAATCACCGCGCAGGCCAGACTGCCGCTCAGACGTTCGCTCGGCCCGACATTCAACAACTGACCAATCATCGATTTTCTCGACATTCCCACCAGCAGTGGCAGGCCGAACTGATGAAACTCTGATAAGCGCGCAAGCAACGCGTAATTGTGTGAGAGATTTTTACCGAAACCGAAGCCCGGGTCGAGCAGCAATTTCTCTTTTGCGATACCCGCACGTTCACAGCGTTCGATATGCTCAATAAAGAAGCGGGTGACGTCAGCAAACACATCTTCATATTTCGGCGCCTCCTGCATTGTCTTAGGCTGGCCCTGCATATGCATCAGACACACCGGTAGCCCGGTTTCTGCGGCGGCTTCAATCGCGCCAGGCTCGGTCAGTGAGCGGATATCATTGATAATGTGAGCGCCCACTCTCGCCACTTCGCGGATCACTTCGGGTTTGGACGTATCGACGGAGATCCATACCTCGAAACGTTGCGCGATCGCCTCAACCACCGGCACCACGCGCGCTAGCTCTTCTTCCACCGAAACCTCCGCCGCGCCAGGCCGCGTTGACTCCCCTCCAACGTCAATGATGGTGGCACCCGCGTTGATCATTAAATTCGCGTGTTTAACCGCGTCGATGAGCGAGTTATGCGTGCCGCCGTCAGAGAAGGAATCAGGCGTGACATTCAGGATCCCCATCACATGGGGATGTGAAAGGTCGAGATGCGAGTCCTGGGCGAATAGTTTCATGGTGAAATCCCTGGAATTGATGTGGTTAAACAGATAAGAAAAACCCCGGAGCAAGCTCCAGGGTTTGAGATACAGACAAACGCTTCAACAGCAGTGACTTACTTGTCGCCCAACTGCTCTGACATGGTGTTGCCCGGGTTTGGCGTACGCGGTTCATCGACCGGACGCGGCGCACGCGGGGTGCCATTGTTGTCAGAATTGTTAGACGCACCTGGGTCTTCCCAGCCAGCTGGCGGACGCACTTCGCGGCGCGCCATCAGGTCGTCAATCTGCGGTGCATCAATGGTCTCATATTTCATGAGCGCATCTTTCATCGAGTGCAGAATGTCCATATTGTCGTTCAGGATCTGACGGGCGCGACCGTAGTTACGTTCAATCAGCGCTTTCACTTCCTGGTCGATGATACGTGCCGTCTCATCGGACATATGTTTCGCTTTTGCCACAGAGCGGCCCAGGAATACTTCGCCCTCTTCCTCTGCATACAGCAGCGGACCGAGTTTGTCGGAGAAGCCCCACTGAGTCACCATGTTACGCGCCAGGTTTGTCGCCACTTTAATATCGTTCGACGCACCGGTAGAAACATGTTCCGCACCGTAGATAATCTCTTCAGCCAGACGACCGCCGTACAGCGTTGAGATCTGACTTTCCAGCTTCTGACGGCTGGCGCTGATCGCGTCGCCTTCAGGCAGGAAGAAGGTCACACCCAGCGCACGCCCACGTGGAATAATCGTCACCTTGTGCACCGGATCGTGTTCCGGCACCAGTCGACCAATAATCGCGTGGCCCGCTTCGTGATATGCCGTGGACTCTTTCTGCGCTTCCGTCATCACCATGGAGCGACGTTCCGCACCCATCATGATTTTGTCTTTCGCTTTCTCGAATTCCACCATGGAAACCACGCGCTTGTTACCGCGAGCGGCAAACAGTGCGGCTTCGTTGACCAGGTTAGCCAGATCCGCACCGGAGAAGCCCGGAGTACCACGCGCAATGATTGCCGCGTCGATATCTGGCGCCAGCGGAACGCGACGCATGTGCACTTTCAGAATCTGTTCACGACCACGAACATCCGGCAGACCAACCACAACCTGACGGTCGAAACGGCCTGGACGCAACAGCGCAGGGTCGAGTACGTCCGGACGGTTAGTTGCCGCGATAACGATAATACCTTCGTTACCTTCGAAGCCATCCATCTCAACCAGCATCTGGTTCAGGGTCTGCTCACGTTCATCGTGACCACCGCCCAGACCTGCGCCACGCTGGCGGCCTACGGCGTCGATTTCATCGATGAAGATGATGCACGGTGCTGCCTTCTTAGCCTGCTCGAACATGTCACGCACACGAGATGCACCGACACCCACGAACATTTCAACGAAGTCAGAACCTGAAATCGTAAAGAACGGTACCTTCGCTTCACCCGCGATGGCTTTTGCCAGCAGGGTTTTACCGGTACCCGGAGGGCCGACCATCAGGACGCCTTTCGGGATCTTACCGCCCAGTTTCTGGAAACGGCTCGGCTCGCGCAGGTATTCAACCAGTTCACCCACCTCTTCTTTTGCTTCGTCACAACCTGCGACGTCAGCAAACGTGGTCTTGATCTGGTCTTCCGTCAGCATACGCGCCTTGCTCTTACCGAACGACATGGCACCTTTGCCACCACCGCCCTGCATCTGGCGCATAAAGAAGATCCAGACGCCGATAAGAAGCAGCATCGGGAACCAGGAAATGAAGATAGAAGCCAACAGGCTTGGTTCTTCCGGCGGCTCGCCTACCACTTTGACGTTTTTGGTCAGAAGGTTATCAAGCAGCTTAGGATCGTTCACCGGGATGTAAGTCGTGTAACGGTTACTATCTTTCTTGGTAACGTTGATCTCACGTCCGTTGATACGCGCTTCGCGAACCTGGTCCTGATTGACCTCTTGCAGGAAGGTAGAATAATCCACCTTGCGGCCATTCGACTCGCTGGGCCCAAAGCTCTGGAATACTGACATCAGCACAACGGCAATGACCAGCCAGAGTATTAGGTTTTTCGCCATGTCACTCAAGGGATTAACCTCATATTACAACTGTGTTAAAAACAGCGTCAGGATACTCTATATCCAGTTTCATTCAAACTTTCGCCTGAAATCTACCGGTTATCATTTTCGCCCGGTCGCTACAATATACACTTCACGGGAACGGGCCCGGGAAGAGTCCGGCTTACGAACTTTGACCTTCGCAAACAGGGAGCGAATTTCCTTAAGATACTCCTCGAAACCTTCGCCCTGAAACACCTTCACAACAAAACTACCACCAGGCGCTAGTACATCACGACACATTTCTAACGCTAGTTCCACCAGATACATGGCGCGGGGGATATCCACCGCCGGTGTTCCACACATATTTGGTGCCATATCCGACATGACAACCTGGACCTTACTGTCACCTACACGATCAAGTAATGCTTTAAGCACTAATTCATCACGAAAGTCGCCCTGAAGGAAGTCGACACCGACGATGGGATCCATTGGTAAAAGATCGCATGCGATGATTCGGCCCGTTCCGCCGATCTGCGTAACCGCATACTGGGACCATCCGCCCGGTGCCGCACCGAGGTCGACCACCGTCATTCCCGGTTTAAAAAGTTTGTCACTTTGCTGTATTTCATCAAGTTTAAACCAGGCGCGGGAACGCAACCCCTTTTTCTGCGCCTGTTGAACATATTTATCGCTAAAGTGTTCCTGAAGCCAGCGGCTGGAGCTGGCAGAACGCTTTTTACCTGTCATTTAACATTTCCGTCCTGGTTCATCGTTACTTGCCTGTGACGTAAATTTCTACGCAGCTATTTGGCGATATTAGGGAGATGGCGGTAGAATGAACCGTTTTCAATCCCAACGTAAGCAAAAATATACGATGAATCTGAGTACTAAACAAAAACAGCACCTTAAAGGTCTGGCACATCCGCTCAAGCCTGTAGTGATGCTTGGCAACAATGGTTTGACCGAAGGGGTGCTTGCCGAGATTGAACAAGCGCTGGAACACCACGAGCTGATCAAGGTGAAAATCGCCTCTGAAGACAGAGACACTAAAAACCTGATCGTGGAAGCCATCGTGCGCGAAACCGGCGCCTGTAATGTACAGGTCATCGGTAAAACGCTGGTGCTCTATCGCCCATCTAAAGAGCGCAAAATCTCGCTGCCACGTTAAGGATATCCTGAATCGAACACATTTTCTGTGTGAAACGAGGGATTTCTTTCAGCAGGCGAGCAAAATGCCATGCTCCTTGAGTTGATAAAAGGCCGCTATGCGGCCTTTTTCTTTTCTTTACAATGTATCAACATCTTAGTAGAGAAGCGAATTACAGGTATTCAACCTTAATAATTTCGTATTCTACTTCGCCGCCAGGGGTGCGGATGGTGACAACATCGTCCTGCTCTTTGCCAATCAGGCCACGAGCAATCGGCGAGTTCACCGAAATCAGGTTCTGTTTGAAGTCCGCTTCATCATCACCCACGATGCGATAGGTCTGCTCTTCGTCGTTATCCAGGTTCAGGACGCTGACGGTAGAGCCGAAGATCACACGGCCATTGTTTGGCATTTTAGTGATATCGATAACCTGCGCGTTAGACAGTTTCGCCTCGATATCCTTAATGCGCCCCTCACAGAAACCCTGCTGCTCACGCGCCGCGTGGTATTCAGCATTCTCTTTCAGGTCGCCATGCTCACGCGCTTCCGCGATAGCGGCGATGATTTCAGGACGACGCACGGATTTGAGAAAATCCAGCTCTTCGCGCAGTTTTTCGGCACCACGTAAGGTCATCGGAATAGCTTGCATTTGTTATACCTCTTAAACATTCCTGTTGGGAGCAGTGTTCCCTGCTCCAGCCCACCTGAACAGGCCAGAAGCAAAAAGAAAACCGACCCGGGAGCAACGTCCCAGGTCAGCAGCAATTTTTCAATTTGATACGCATTTTACCGCGAAGTTCACTATGGGTCATCGTTTACTTTACAGTGCCATGCACCGTAGTATGACGGTTTGTTTTCGGGTTGTTAGCGCGAGATTATGCGATTTTCCAGTTTTATCATCGGATTGACTACCAGTATAACGTTCACCGTTCAGGCCGCGAATGTTGATGAGTACATTAATCAACTGCCCGCTGGCGCGAACCTTGCCCTGATGGTGCAAAAGGTTGGCGCGCAGGCTCCCGAGATTGACTATCACAGTCAACAGATGGCGCTGCCTGCCAGTACCCAGAAGGTGATCACTGCCCTCGCCGCCCTGCTTCAGCTCGGGCCCGACTTCCGTTTTACCACCACCCTTGAAACCAGAGGTAACGTTGAGGGTGGCGAACTGAAAGGCGATCTTATCGCCCGTTTTGGTGGCGATCCCACCTTTAAGCGCCAGGATGTCCGCAACATGGTGGCGGTTCTGAAAAAATCCGGCGTGACAAAAATCGATGGCAATGTGCTGATCGACACCTCCATTTTCGCCAGCCACGATAAAGCACCTGGCTGGCCGTGGAACGACATGACGCAGTGCTTTAGCGCCCCGCCAGCCGCCGCCATCGTCGACCGTAACTGCTTCTCCGTATCGCTTTACAGCGCGCCAAAACCAAATGACTTAGCTTTTATCCGCGTCGCATCTTACTACCCGGTCACGATGTTCAGCCAGGTCCGGACGCTGGCGAAAGGCTCGCCTGAGGCACAGTATTGCGAACTGGACGTTGTACCTGGCGATCTCAACCGTTATACGCTGACTGGCTGCCTGACCCAGCGGGCTGACCCACTCCCGCTGGCATTCGCCATTCAGGATGGCGCAGGCTATGCCGGGGCCATTTTTAAAGACGAACTGAAGCAGGCGGGTATTACCTACACCGGAACGCTGCTGCGCCAGACGCAGGTGAATGAACCAGGCACGGTGATCGCCAGTAAACAGTCCGCGCCACTGCATGATTTGCTTAAGATTATGCTGAAAAAGTCGGATAACATGATTGCCGACACGGTGTTCCGCATGATTGGACACGCGCGCTTCGGTGTGCCGGGCACCTGGCGGGCCGGTTCGGATGCCGTACGTCAAATCCTGCGCCAGCAGGCGGGAATCGATCTGGGCAATACGATTGCGGTCGATGGTTCCGGTTTATCGCGTCATAACCTGATCTCGCCAGCCACCATGATGCAGGTGTTGCAGTACATTGCTCAGCATGACGCTGAGCTAAACTTTATTACGATGCTGCCGCTTGCCGGGCACGATGGGTCACTTCAGTACCGTGCGGGCCTTCACGCTGCGGGCGTGGATGGCAAAGTGTCGGCGAAAACGGGTTCTCTGCAAGGTGTTTACAACCTTGCCGGTTTTATCACGACAGCCAGCGGACAACGCATGGCATTTGTGCAGTATCTTTCCGGCTATGCCGTCGAACCGGCTGACCAGCGCAATCGTCGTATTCCACTGGTGCGTTTCGAAAGCAGGCTCTATAAGGACATCTACCAGAATAACTAGCGATGAAACTACTTATAGTTGAAGACGATCTGTTATTGCAGGAAGGGTTAGCGCTGGCGCTGGGGAATGAAGGCTACGCCCTGGATTGTGCCGCCACGGCCGCTGAAGCAGATGCCCTGATCCAGAGCGGAGAATACAGTCTGGTGATCCTGGATTTGGGGCTGCCGGATAAAGACGGCGCGACGCTGCTCTGCCAGTGGCGTCGGCGCGGGGTGGAGAATCCCGTTTTGATTCTTACCGCCCGCGATGCCATTGAAGACAGAATTAACGGGCTGGATTCTGGCGCTGACGATTATCTGGTAAAACCCTTCGCCCTTGCCGAGCTACAGGCTCGCGTACGGGCGTTGATTCGCCGCTATCAGGGTCACAGCGACAACCTGCTGACGGACGGGGATATCACCCTCAATCTGCAAACCCAGCAGGTGCTGCGCCAGTCTCAGCCTGTGGAAGTGACACCAAAAGAGTTCGCTCTGCTGACGCGCCTGATCATGCGCAGCGGACAGACGGTACACCGTGAAACGCTGCAACAGGACATCTACTCCTGGCAGGACGATCCGGGATCAAATACGCTTGAAGTCCATATACACAACCTGCGACGTAAGCTTGGCAAAGATCGCATCAAAACCGTGCGCGGCGTGGGCTATCGTCTGGAGAGTCAGAAATGAACAGTATGCGTCGGCGATTAATGGTGTTGCTGGCGGTTATTCTGTTATTTTTCCAACTGATTAGCGTTATCTGGCTATGGCATGAAAGCCGTGAGCAAATCGGTTTTCTGGTGAACGAAACGTTGTCCGCGAAAGCGCGCAACAACCATGTCGAAAAAGAGATCCGCGAAGCCATAGCCTCGTTGCTGGTCCCTTCCCTGGTGATGGTCGGTTTTACCCTGTTCTTCTCATTCTGGGCGGTCACCTGGATCACCCGGCCCCTCAATAAACTTCGCGACAGCCTGGCGAACCGATCGGCGGATAATCTGACCCCCCTGCCGATGTATTCCGATATGGAAGAGATTGGCGCAGTGACCACGTCGCTGAATCAACTGCTCGCCCGGCTGGACCACACTATTCAACAGGAACGCCTGTTTACCGCCGATGCGGCACACGAGTTACGAACACCGCTTGCGGGGATCAGGCTCCATCTGGAACTAATGGCCCAGTCCGGTTCCCCTCAGGCCACGCCTCTGATAAGCCGTATCGATCAGTTAATGCATACGGTGGAACAGCTGCTGATGCTGGCGCGTGCCGGGCAGGCGATGGCCAGCGGCCACTACGATACCGTGAACTGGACAGAGACGATCATTGCCCCGCTCAGCCTGGAACATGAAGCCAAAGAGCACACGGTAATATGGCCGGCGCACAGCGCGCTGACGGTACAGGGGGACGCCGTTCTGTTACGCCTGATGCTAAGGAACCTTCTGGAGAATGCCGCCCGCTACAGCCCGGCAGGCACAACCATTGAAGTGGCATTAACAGCGACGGAGGGCGGTACCCGGATCAGCGTTACCGATCAGGGGCCGGGTATTGATGAGGCACACCGCCAGTCGATCACCCAACCTTTTCGCCGTCTCGACCAGCGCTATGGCGGCAGCGGCCTTGGGCTGAGCATCGTACAGCGAATCGTGCAGCTCCATCATGGCCATTTAACGCTGGAGAACTGTGCTGAGGGCGGATTAATCGCCAGTTGTTGGTTACCCGCGAAAATAGGATAAAAAAAAGCCCCGTTAAGGGGCTTGATACAGGGGTTAGTGCTTGTAAATGAATTCGACGCCTTCTTCGTCGTCCTCATCCCAGTCATCGTCCCAGTCTTCATCATCTTCTTCCGCTTCCAGCTCTTCGAGCTGCTGGCGGTGGTAGTCATCCCACATGAATTCGACTTTTTCAGGCTGTTTCGCTTCTTCTGCCTGAACAACCGGATTCTCGATGATAAAGGTCATCACATCCCAGCAGAGATCTTTCACGCCAACCTGGCTGGCGGCAGAGATCAGGTAGTACTTATCTTCCCATCCCATCGCGTCGGCAATCGCTTTAGCTTTCGCTTCAGCTTCCGCTTTGTCCATCAGGTCGATCTTGTTGAAGACCAGCCAGCGTGGTTTTTGCGCCAGTTTTTCGCTGTATTTCTCCAGCTCGCCAATAATGATACGGGCGTTTTCAACCGGATCGGAACCGTCGATGGGATCGATGTCGATGAGGTGCAACAGTACGCGGCAACGCTCAAGGTGCTTCAGGAAGCGAATACCCAGACCGGCGCCTTCTGCTGCCCCTTCAATCAGACCCGGGATGTCCGCTACCACGAAGCTTTTCTCGTTATCCATACGGACAACGCCCAGGCTCGGCACCAGCGTCGTAAACGGATAGTCCGCCACTTTTGGTTTCGCCGCAGAGACAGCACGGATAAACGTCGATTTACCGGCGTTTGGCATACCCAGCATCCCAACATCCGCCAGCAGCATCAGTTCCAGTTGCAGGTCGCGCTTATCACCCGGGGTACCCATGGTTTTTTGACGCGGGGTACGGTTTACGGAAGATTTGAAACGGCTGTTACCCAGACCGTGCCAGCCGCCTTTCGCCACCATCAGGCGCTGACCGTGTTTGGTCATATCACCCATGGTTTCGCCCGTGCCCTGGTCGATCACACGCGTACCCACCGGCACTTTGATCGTCACGTCTTTACCGCGTTTACCGGTACAGTCACGGCTCTGGCCGTTCTGACCACGCTCGGCGCGGAAAGATTTTTCGAAACGGTAGTCGATCAGCGTGTTGAGGTTTTCATCCGCCTCCAGCCACACGTCTCCACCGTCTCCACCGTCACCGCCGTCAGGACCGCCACGAGGAATATATTTTTCACGGCGGAAGCTTACACAACCGTTACCGCCATCACCTGCCACGACCAGAATCGTCGCTTCATCAACAAACTTCATTTTACTCTCCGTAACTCATTCGCCTGAGCGGGGGACTACTACAACCGCTTCATTTTTGCGCCAACGTCCCCAGAGACGATGACCAATGGCGGAATACATCGCGCCCGCAACCACGACAAACGCACCGAGATAACCCAACAGGTTGAGCATCGGCTTGACGAAGACATCGGGCCAGGCCATTGATAACAAATCTGAAAATAACAGCGTAAACAGCGGGGTAAGCGTGATTAAGGCGCTCACCTGTGCTGCCTGCCAGCGCGCCATGGCTTCAGCCAGCGCGCCATAACCGACCAGCGTATTCAGCCCACAAAAAATGAGGCACGCCAGTTGCCAGTCGCTGAGCTGGGTGATCACACCCGGCTTCGCTAACGGCAATAATGCAAGTGTACACAAAGTGTACAGCAAAAAGAGGATCTGCTGTGAGGCAAGACGGCGCAATAACACCTTTTGCGCGACGCCATAACTCACCCAGACCGTTGCTGCACCCACCCCAAAAATGACACCCCAGGTGTAATCCGTCAGGCGGGTAAAAATCTCGATCAGACTGGTGTTAAAGAACATCACCAGACCGCAAAGCAGCATGCTTGCCCCGATGATCTGCGTGCCACGCATCTTCTCCTTGAGGATAAATACGCTGGCGACCATCATGCCGACCGGTGAAAGCTGACCAATCACCTGCGACGCTGTAGGGCTAAGATATTGCAGGGAAGAGCTGAACAGAATGAAGTTACCGAACAGTCCGCCCGTCGCGATAGCCAGTAACACCAGCCAACGCGGTTTTCGGAAGATGCGCAGCGGTGGCAGCTTACCTTTGACGGCCAGAATGGCGCCCAGGCCAATGCTTGCCATCAGGAAGCGATAAAACACCACCGTCGGCGGTTCCATCACTTCCAGTACCTGCTTCATTGCAATTGGCAGTGCACCCCAGCACATTGCGGTAGTGAGCGCCAAAAGAATACCAATGCCGGCCTGCTGCTTCATGCCCGTTTTCCCTACAGAAAATTTTCCGGGTTTCCAATGTAAAAAGCCCCGCAACACGTTGCGGGGCTTTAATCCGTTACCGGACCGAGAAAACCTTACTCAGCAACGATGCTGATGTATTTACGGTTGTTCGGGCCTTTAACTTCAAATTTCACTTTACCGTCTGCTTTAGCAAACAGAGTGTGGTCACGACCGCAACCTACGTTAGTACCTGCGTGGAACTTGGTGCCACGCTGACGAACGATGATGCTACCCGCCAGAACGGATTCGCCACCGAAACGCTTAACGCCCAGGCGTTTAGCTTCTGAATCGCGACCGTTACGTGTGGAGCCGCCAGCCTTTTTATGTGCCATTTAAATCTCTCCTCAGGTCTTAGGCGCTGATGCCAGTAATTTTCACATCAGTGAACCACTGACGGTGGCCCTGCTGCTTACGATAGTGTTTACGACGACGAAACTTAACGATTTTAACTTTCTCGCCACGACCGTGAGCAACAACTTCAGCTTTGATAACGCCGCCATCAACGAAAGGAACGCCGATTTTGACTTCTTCACCGTTTGCGATCATCAGAACTTCAGCGAACTCAACAGATTCGCCAGTTGCGATGTCCAGCTTTTCCAGGCGAACGGTCTGACCTTCGCTTACTCGGTGTTGTTTACCACCACTTTGGAAAACCGCGTACATATAAACTCCGCTTCCGCGCACATCCTCGTATGATTCAGAGTGCGCTATAAATATTCACAATAGGGCGCGAATATTACGCAAAACGCGAGCCTTTGACAAGTGCTACCATCAATACATGAAGAAAAAAAACACAACACGTACGGTAACGTTTATCTGAGCCGTTTTTTCAGTACAATCAGCAATACTATTTATAAACCGAAACCCTTTGTGTACCCATCTCGTGTGGGATAAACAGGATAAAAAGCCCGGCTTTTGCGATGAATTTAGAAAAAATCAATGAGTTAACCGCGCAAGATATGGCGGGTGTGAATGCAGCAATCCTGGAGCAACTCAACTCTGACGTTCAGCTGATCAATCAGTTGGGCTATTACATCGTCAGTGGCGGCGGTAAACGTATTCGTCCGATGATTGCCATTCTGGCCGCACGCGCGGTTGGCTATCAGGGAAATGCCCACGTCACGATCGCGGCGCTGATCGAATTTATCCACACCGCCACCCTGCTTCACGACGATGTTGTGGATGAATCAGACATGCGTCGTGGCAAAGCCACCGCTAATGCCGCGTTTGGTAATGCGGCAAGCGTTCTGGTAGGGGATTTTATCTATACCCGAGCGTTCCAGATGATGACCAGCCTTGGCTCGCTGAAGGTGCTGGAAGTGATGTCAGAAGCCGTGAACGTTATCGCTGAAGGCGAAGTCCTACAGCTGATGAACGTTAACGACCCGGACATCACCGAAGAGAACTATATGCGGGTGATTTACAGCAAAACCGCACGTCTGTTTGAAGCAGCCGCGCAGTGCTCTGGCATTCTGGCGGGCTGTAGCGAAGCTCAGGAAAAAGGGCTTCAGGACTATGGCCGTTACCTCGGCACCGCGTTCCAGCTGATTGATGATTTGCTGGATTACAGCGCGGATGGCGAAACGCTCGGTAAAAACGTCGGCGATGACCTCAACGAAGGCAAGCCAACGCTGCCGCTGCTCCATGCGATGCGCAACGGCACCCCAGAGCAGGCGAAAATGATCCGGGAAGCTATCGAGCAGGGAAATGGTCGCCATCTTCTGGAACCGGTACTGGAAACAATGGCAATCTGCGGCTCCCTGGAATGGACGCGCCAGCGCGCTGAAGAAGAAGCAGACAAAGCCATCGCTGCAATTCAGGTCATCCCTGACAGCCCATGGCGTGATGCGTTAATCGGCCTCGCCCACATCGCCGTTCAGCGCGACCGTTAATCCTCTCCTCGTCTCCCTGCGTCCTTGCAGGGAGATTCCAGTACGCACCAGTAAATTACTTTCCCGTGTAAGCTCATCAGGTTACAGGCCGCATGTATAAAGCCGTGTCTTATTCTGAATATTGCTTCTCGTAACATGAACTTTTTAGAACAGAAGTTCGAAGTGAGTATAGTAATGCTGTCTTTTCACACGAAACGACGTGGACGATAACGAACACAAGGACAGCATTATGGATACAAAATTCATCGACTGGCATTCTGCTGACATCATTGCGGCACTGCGTAAAAAAGGGACATCGCTGGCTGCCGAATCACGTCGTCATGGGCTGAGCTCGTCGACGCTGGCAAACGCACTGACCCGCCCATGGCCGAAGGGGGAACTGATTATCGCGACGGCGCTGGATACGCATCCGTGGGTAATCTGGCCATCACGCTACCACGATCCCATTACCCATGAATTTATCGACAGAACGCGCATGATGCGCCAGAGCAAAACGAAGAAAGCACATCAGGGCTGATGCACACAGATTTACAGGAACAGCAATCCCCCGGCCTGTTCTGGCAGGGGGGTGCCGGAAAGATTACTCGCCCTTCACACGCTCGATATTAGCACCCAGCGCGCGCAGTTTGTCTTCAATACGCTCATAACCACGATCGATGTGGTAGATACGATCGACAACGGTAGTCCCTTCCGCAATACAACCAGCCAGTACCAGACTCGCAGACGCGCGCAAATCGGTCGCCATCACCTGCGCACCGGACAGTTTTTCAACGCCGTGGCAAATTACCGTGTTGCTTTCAATCTCAGCATGCGCACCCATACGGATCAGTTCCGGTACGTGCATGAAACGGTTTTCGAAGATGGTTTCCGTGATAAAGCCCGTGCCTTCGGCCACCAGGTTCAGCAGCGTGAACTGTGCCTGCATATCCGTCGGGAATGCCGGGTGTGGCGCAGTACGCACGTTAACGGCTTTAGGACGCTGCCCGTGCATATCCAGGCTGATCCAGTCTTCACCGATTTCAATGTCCGCACCCGCATCGCGCAGTTTCGCCAGCACCGCATCCAGGGTATCCGGCTGGGCGTTACGGCAGACAATCTTACCGCCAGAAATCGCGGCCGCGACCAGGAAAGTACCGGTTTCGATACGGTCTGGCAGTACGCGGTACACACCGCCACCCAGACGTTCAACGCCTTCGATGGTGATACGGTCAGTGCCCTGCCCGCTGATCTTCGCACCCAGCGCGACCAGGAAGTTCGCGGTATCCACGATTTCCGGTTCACGTGCGGCGTTTTCGATGATGGTGGTGCCTTCTGCCAGCGTAGCAGCCGACATGATGGTGACCGTTGCGCCCACGCTCACTTTGTCCATGACAATGTGCGCGCCTTTCAGACGACCATTTACGGACGCTTTAACGTAACCTTCTTCCAGCTTGATCTCCGCGCCGAGTTTTTCGAGGCCGAAGATATGCAGGTCGACTGGACGCGCGCCGATAGCGCATCCGCCCGGCAGTGAAACCTGTCCCTGACCAAAACGCGCCACCAGCGGACCAAGCGCCCAGATGGACGCACGCATGGTTTTCACCAGCTCATATGGTGCTGAGAAGTTGTTCACGTTGCTGGCATCGATCCAGACGGAACCGTTACGCTCCACTTTGGTGCCCAACTGGCCGAGCAACTTCATGGTCGTGTCGATATCTTTCAGCTTCGGTACGTTCTGGATCTCTACCGGCTCTTCTGCGAGCAGCGCAGCGAAAAGAATGGGCAGCGCGGCGTTTTTAGCGCCAGAAATTGTGACTTCGCCCTGGAGACGCGTGGGTCCCTGAACACGAAATTTATCCATTGTTTGCTCTCTTATAAATTCAACCGTGCTGCGGGCGCTTCGCCCTCAGCTCAAAAACCGTTTAGTTTGCGATCGCGTGCCCACTCCTGTGGGGTGAACGCTTTAATCGACAGGGCGTGAATGCGGTTATCCGCAATGTATTCCATCAGCGGCGCGTACACAGCCTGCTGTTTCTTCACGCGACTCATTCCGTCGAACATCTCACCCACAGCAATAACCTGGAAGTGACTGCCATCGCCAGAGACGTGGGCTTCCTGAAGGGAGAGTGCATTCATCAGCACAGTCTGGATTTCATTATTTTCCATGGGGTCTACATCATCTGATAGTGAAAACAAGCCCAACATCTTAGAGCAAAGTGGCGCGGTCTTAAACAAGCAAAAAGCCCCAACCAGTAAACTGTCGGGGCTTTCGGAAGTAACGTACTGAAAAAATTAGCGAGGTAATACGTCTTGCGGCAAATTGTAAAGCTGTGCAAGGGTAATCACGTTATCGCTTACCCCCGTCAGGGTGACGTTGCTCCCCTGCTTTTTCCCCGTGGCCACCAGGTGCGCCAGCAGGGCAATACCGGCGGTATCTACCCGCGTGACGCCATGGAGATCAATCAGCGTCACGCCCTGCATCACGTTATGGCGAGCGTCCCACAACGGGTTAAGCAGATCCTGATCCAGCTCTCCCGTCAGCGTCAGCGTCTCGCCGTCACGCGCCCAGCTAAGCTGCTGCGACATTACTTCTTCTCGTCCAGGGTAATTTTCTGACGAGAGATAGACTGAAGCTGAGCCGTCAGGCCATCAATGCCTTTAGTGCGCAGCAGATCGCTCCACTCGTTCTGTTTAGTGGTGATCATGCTGACGCCTTCAGCGATCATGTCGTACGCCTGCCAGTTACCGGTCTGGCTGTTTTTACGCCACTGGAAATCCAGACGAACCGGTGGACGACCGTTTGGATCGATAATCGTCACGCGGATAGGAATGATGGTGGCATCGCCCAGCGGCTGCTCAGGGGCAATCTGATAGGTCTGTCCGTGGTACATCGCCAGCGCCTGGCCGTAAGCCTGTTTCAGATATTCACGGAACGCCGCGAAGTAAGCCTCGCGCTGTGCCGGGGTCGCGTCTTTGTAGTAACGGCCCAGTACCAGTGCGCCCGCATACTTGATCTGCACATACGGCAGCAGTTCCTGATCCACCACATCACGCAGATAATCAGGGTTAGAGCGGATTTTTGGCTGTTCGTTTTTAAGACGGTCGAAGGTTTTCTTCGCGGCCTCATCCATCAGTTTGTACGGGTTACTCTGATCCGCGGCATGCGCCGCGGTAAGAGGGGCAATGACCAGCATGGCAACCATTAACAGTCGTTTAAACATGAATGACTTCTCCTGAAATTAATTCGTCGCGCCTGGCGTCGGTTCGACGTTGGTGTGGTCTTCACTCTGCGCAGGGGCATCGTCAGACTTTTTATCATCCCCTTTACTGTTGTAAAGGAACTGACCAATCATATCTTCCAGCACCATCGCTGACTTGGTATCCTGGATAACGCTACCGTCTTTAAGGATAGTCGTTCCCAGCTCAGGATCTTCAAAACCAACGTTAAGGGCCAGATATTGCTCCCCCAGCAGGCCAGAGGTGCGGATAGAAAGTGAGCTGGTGTCTGGAATGTGGTTATAACGCTCTTCGATATCCATCGCGACGCGCGGCAGATAGGTTTTCTCATCAAGCGTAATATCAGCGACACGTCCGATAACGACGCCACCAATACGCACCGGTGAGCGCGCCTTCAGGCCGCCGATATTATCGAAAGTCGCGTAGACGCGATACGTCGGCTCGGCGCGAACTGAGGTGATGTCCGCCGCTCGCAGGCAGATGAACAGCGCGGCCAGCAGCGCCAGAAGCAGAAACACGCCAACCCAAATTTCATTTTTTCTCGTTTGCATGAACTCAATTCCCAAACATCAGTGCGGTGAGCACAAAATCCAGACCTAAAACGGCCAGCGACGAATGTACGACAGTACGCGTCGTTGCACGGCTAATGCCCGCCGACGTCGGAATGGCATCGTAACCATTAAACAACGCAATCCAGGTAACCGTCACAGCGAAAACCACGCTCTTGATCAGACAGTTCACCAGATCCATACGCAGATCGATGGCGTCCTGCATGGCAGACCAGAAGAAGCCAGCATCAATGCCTTTCCAGTTGACGCCAACCAGCGCGCCTCCCCAGATACCTACCGCCACAAAGAGGATAGTCAGTAACGGCAAGGAGATAACCCCGGCCCAGAAACGCGGAGAGATGACCCGGCGCAGCGGATCAACCGCCATCATCTCCATACTGGAGAGCTGTTCGGTTGCGCGCATCAGGCCAATTTCAGCCGTCAGTGCGGACCCGGCACGCCCGGCGAACAGCAGCGCGGCAACCACCGGCCCGAGTTCACGCAGCAGCGAAAGCGCCACCAGCATGCCAAGACTGGTTTCCGCGCTGTAGGTTGTCAGCACCAGATACCCCTGCAACCCCAGCACCATGCCGATAAACAGACCCGACACGATGATGATAAGCATCGACAAAACGCCGACGTTATAGAGCTGCCGCACCAGTAACGGCGCATGCTTGCGGAACTCCGGTTTGCCAACCAGCGCGTTGAATAACATTAATCCGGCACGCCCGAACGTACTGATGGTTTTTAGGCCACGGTGTCCAAGACCCGCCAACGCATTTAACAGCATGAGTGGCTTAACTCCCTATTCCCAGTAAATCGTCATGATAGTCGCCCGCCGGATAGCGGAAAGGCACTGGCCCATCTGCGATACCGTCCAGGAACTGCCGCACACGCGGATCGCCATTCTCCTGCAACGCCTGGGCGCTGCCGTGGGCGACGATCTTTTTGTCAGCCACAATATAGGCGTAATCAGCGATACTCAGCACTTCCGGCACATCGTGGGACACCACCACGCAGGTGACGCCAAGGGCGCTGTTCAGCTCTGAGATTAACTTTACCAGCACGCCCATGGTGATAGGGTCCTGCCCGACGAACGGTTCATCGAACATGATTAAATCGGGTTCCAGGGCAATAGCACGCGCCAGCGCGGCGCGGCGCGCCATCCCACCCGAGAGTTCGGACGGCATGAGTTTCGCCGCCCCCCGCAGCCCTACGGCTTCAAGCTTCATCATCACCGTGCTGTGCAACAGCTCAGGGGGAAGATGGGTGTGCTCACGCAGCGGATAGGCCACGTTGTCAAAAACGTTCATATCCGTGAACAGCGCGCCCGACTGAAAGAGCATGCTCATCCGTTTGCGAACCGTGTAGAGGCGCGAGCGAGACATCTCCGGGACATTTTCGCCGTCGAAGAGAATTTCGCCGCTATCAGGGGGGATTTGCCCGCCGATCAGACGCAGCAACGTGGTTTTACCGATCCCTGACGGCCCCATGATGGCGGTGATTTTACCGCGCGGCACGGTCAGCGAAATATCATCAAATATTAACCGGTTGCCGCGAGAAAAACTGACGCCCCGGACATCGACTATATTCGCCATCGTTTGGCTCATTTATGGTTCCTTACTTACCTTGCTTCACGGCTGGCATGAAGCGTAAATCAGCCCTAAACCCCGCATTTTTACAGAATATTCACTATTGGGGTTAGCGAAAGCTGGCATTTGTTTTACTTTTCCGGCGCATAAAGTCAAAATTAGGAATTCGTTACGTCTCAGACTTCATCTGGCGCCAACATTCGTGCGCAGTGGACCAGCGAGTATACCTGAAGAAAGGACTTTTGATGCTTTTAGCAACAGCACTGTTAATAATTGGTTTACTGTTGGTGGTCTACAGTGCTGACCGTTTGGTCTTTGCCGCATCCATTCTCTGTCGACTCATTGGCATGCCGCCCATCATTATCGGCATGACGGTGGTCAGTGTAGGCACATCGCTACCTGAAATCATCGTTTCTGTTTCAGCCTCGCTGCATGGCCAGGTCGACCTCGCTATCGGCACCGCGATTGGCTCTAACATCGTCAATATCTTACTGATTTTAGGCTTAGCCGCATTATTGCATCCATTTCGCGTGCATTCTGATGTTTTGCGTCGTGAATTGCCGCTAATGTTATTCGTTAGCCTGCTGGCAGGCTACGTGCTTTATGACGGCGTGCTGAGCGTCGATGACGGTATATTCCTGCTCGCCCTGGCCGTGATCTGGTTGCTTTACAGCGTGAAGATCGCACGTCTGGCGGAAAAACAGGGTAACGATAGCCTCACGCGTGAGCATCTCGCCGAGCTGCCCCGGGAAGGGACCTTGCCCGTCGCCCTGCTGTGGCTGGGCGTCGCGCTGATCATCATGCCAATGGCCACGCAGATGGTAGTCGATAACGCGACGGTGCTGGCGAACGCGTTTGCGATGAGCGAACTGACAATCGGCCTGACGGTCATCGCCATCGGCACCAGCCTGCCAGAGCTGGCTACCGCCATCGCCGGGGCGCGTAAAGGGGAAGATGATATCGCCATCGGCAATATCATTGGCTCTAATATTTTCAATATCGCGATCGTGACGGGGCTGCCAGCGTTAATTTCGCCGGGGCCGTTTAACCCTATGGTCTTCACGCGCGATTACGGTGTGATGCTGCTGGTCAGCGTGATTTTCGCCCTGCTCTGCTGGCGGCGAAAAGAGCAGATCGGCAAAGGCGCAGGCGCGCTATTGACGGGTGGATTTATCGTATGGCTGGCGATGCTGTACTGGCTTTCGCCTCTTCTCTCTGGGTAAACGGAAACGCATTATGTCGCAAATAGAATTGCAACCGGGTTTTGACTTTCAGAAAGCAGGCAAAGACGTTCTGGAGATTGAACGTGAAGGTCTGGCGCAGTTAGATCAGTACATTAATCAGGATTTTAGTCGGGCCTGTGAGAAAATGTTCTACTGTGCCGGCAAAGTCGTGGTGATGGGGATGGGCAAGTCCGGCCATATCGGGCGCAAAATGGCGGCGACCTTTGCCAGTACCGGCACGTCGTCATTCTTCGTTCATCCCGGTGAAGCCGCGCACGGTGACCTCGGCATGGTTACGCCGCAGGACGTGGTTATTGCGCTCTCCAACTCCGGGGAATCGAATGAAATTCTGGCGTTGATCCCGGTGCTGAAGCGTCTGCACGTACCGCTAATTTGCATGACCAGCCGCCCGGAAAGCAGTATGGCGCGTGCGGCGGATATCCACCTTTGCGTGAAGGTGCCAAAAGAAGCCTGTCCACTGGGGCTGGCGCCGACCTCCAGCACAACCGCCGCGCTGGTGATGGGCGATGCCCTTGCCGTTGCGCTGCTGGAAGCCCGTGGTTTTACGCCTGAAGATTTCGCCCTGTCTCACCCCGGCGGCGCGCTCGGGCGCAAGCTGCTGCTGCGGGTGAACGATATTATGCACACCGGGGATGAGATCCCGCACGTCAGCAAAGAGGCCTCTTTGCGCGACGCGTTACTGGAGATCACCCGTAAAAACCTGGGCATGACGGTCATCTGCGATGACCTGATGAAGATTCAGGGCATTTTCACCGACGGTGACCTGCGCCGGGTATTCGATATGGGTGTGGATGTCCGAACGCTGGGTATCGCTGATGTGATGACGCCAGGCGGGATCCGCGTCCGTCCGGGTACGCTGGCGGTAGATGTGCTGAACCTGATGCAGTCCCGTCATATTACCTCAGTGATGGTTGCCGATGGCGACCAACTGCTGGGTGTGGTACATATGCATGATCTGCTGCGCGCTGGCGTAGTGTAATGAAGGATAAGACAATGAGTAATGCGGGTGCATCCCTTGCAACCTGTTATGGCCCGGTGAGTGCCCACATGATGGCAAAGGCGGAAAATATCCGCCTGCTGATCCTCGATGTAGATGGCGTGCTCTCTGACGGTCTGATTTATATGGGCAATAACGGCGAAGAGCTGAAAGCCTTTAACGTTCGCGACGGTTACGGCATCCGCTGTGCGCTCACGTCCGGCATTGAAGTTGCAATCATCACCGGACGGAAAGCTAAACTGGTAGAAGATCGGTGTGAAACGCTGGGCATTACCCATCTCTATCAGGGGCAGTCTGATAAGATGGTAGCCTTCCGGGATCTGCTGGGAAAACTGGGCATTGCGCCAGAGAATGTGGCGTACGTCGGCGATGATTTGATCGACTGGCCAGTGATGGCGGAGGTGGGTCTGAGCATCGCCGTGGCTGACGCGCACCCGCTGCTGATCCCGCGTGCTGATTACGTAACCCATATTCACGGTGGCCGTGGCGCCGTCCGTGAAGTCTGCGATCTGCTTCTGCTGGCGCAGGGCAAGCTTGATGAGGCGAAAGGGCAATCAATATGAGTAAAACCAGACGTTGGGTTATCATTCTGCTTGCGCTTGTCGCCCTGGTACTGATTGGCGTAAACCTCGCCGATCGCGATGATTCACAAGCGGAAGTGGTTAACACGAGCGACCCGACCTATAAAAGCGATCACAGCGATACCGTGGTCTATAGCCCGGAAGGCGCGCTGAACTATCGCCTGGTTGCGCAGCATGTCGAATATTTTTCAGATGACGGTACGTCGTGGTTTACCCAACCGGTCATGACCACCTTTGATACGGACAAAGTGCCGACGTGGTCGATCAAGTCTGACCGGGCAAAACTGACAAATGACCGTATGCTTTACCTGTATGGGCACGTTGAAGTCAACGCCCTGACCGCTGACGCTCAACTGCGCAAAATTACGACGGATAACGCCCAGATCAACCTGGTCACCCAGGATGTCACGTCGCAGGATTTAGTCACCCTGTATGGCACAACATTTAATTCCAGCGGTTTAAGAATGCGCGGGAACTTACGCAGCAAAAACGCCGAGCTGATTGAAAAGGTTAGAACCTCCTATGAAATTCAAAACAAACAAACTCAGCCTTAAAGTGGTTATCGCCAGCGCGCTGCTGGCGGCCAGTCTTCCCGCGCTTGCTGTGACTGGCGATACCGAACAGCCGATTCATATTGAATCCGATACCCAGTCTCTGGATATGCAGGGTAACGTCGTCACCTTTACCGGCAACGTCGTCATGACCCAGGGCACCATCAAAATCAACGCCGACAAAGTGGTCGTTACCCGTCCGGGCGGCGAGCAGGGCAAAGAGATTATCGATGGTTATGGCAACCCGGCCACCTTCTACCAGATGCAGGACAACGGCAAGCCGGTGAAAGGCCATGCCTCGCATATGCACTATGAACTGGCGAAAGATCTGGTCATCCTGACCGGTAATGCCTACCTGGAACAGCTGGACAGCAATATCAAAGGCGACAAGATCACCTATCTGGTGAAAGAGCAGAAAATGCAGGCCTCCAGCGAAAAAGGCAAACGCGTCACTACCGTGCTTGTGCCTTCGCAGTTGCAGGACAAGAACAACGGTCAGGCTCCGGCACAGAAAAAGAGTAACTAATTCGTTATGGCAACATTAACTGCAAAAAACCTCGCGAAAGCGTACAAGGGCCGCCGCGTCGTCGAAGATGTCAGTCTGACCGTCAACTCCGGCGAAATCGTGGGGTTGCTTGGCCCTAACGGTGCGGGTAAAACCACGACCTTCTACATGGTGGTGGGCATTGTCCCGCGTGACGCTGGCAACATTATTATCGATGATGAAGACATCAGCCTGCTGCCGCTGCATGCTCGCGCGCGTCGTGGCATCGGCTATCTGCCGCAGGAAGCCTCTATCTTCCGCCGTTTAAGCGTGTTCGATAACCTGATGGCCGTGCTCCAGATCCGTGACGATCTGACCAGCGAGCAGCGCACTGACCGTGCGAACGAGCTGATGGAAGAGTTTCATATCGAACACCTACGCGACAGCCTCGGTCAGGCACTGTCTGGCGGTGAACGCCGCCGCGTTGAGATTGCGCGCGCGCTGGCAGCAAACCCGAAATTCATCCTGCTGGATGAACCGTTTGCGGGCGTTGACCCCATCTCCGTTATCGATATCAAACGTATCATTGAGCATCTGCGCGACAGCGGGCTTGGCGTACTGATTACGGACCACAACGTTCGTGAAACGCTGGCCGTGTGTGAGCGCGCCTACATTGTGAGCCAGGGCCATCTGATTGCCCACGGTACGCCGCAGCAAATCCTCGAAGATGAGCATGTTAAGCGCGTGTACCTTGGGGAAGACTTCAGACTCTGATAGGGTAGAGGTTAAATCACGCCGAACCGGAGAAAAACGCGCTGAACATGAAGCAAGGTTTGCAATTACGGCTCAGCCAGCAACTGGCCATGACGCCGCAGCTACAGCAGGCAATCCGTCTGTTGCAGTTGTCCACGTTAGAACTCCAGCAGGAGCTCCAGCAAGCGCTGGACAGTAACCCGCTGCTGGAGCAAACCGATCTTCATGACGAGGTAGACACCCAGCAGACGCAGGACACAGAAACGCTCGACTCCGTAGATGCGCTCGAACAGAAAGAGATGCCAGACGAACTGCCGCTGGATGCCAGCTGGGATGAAATCTACACCGCGGGTACGCCCTCCGGGACCCGTGCAGACTACCAGGACGACGAGTTGCCGGTTTATCAGGGCGAAACGACCCAGTCGCTTCAGGACTACCTGATGTGGCAGGTCGAGCTGACCCCTTTCTCCGATACCGATCGCGCGATTGCCACCTCCATTGTCGATGCCGTTGACGACACGGGCTATTTGACCGTGACGCTGGACGAAATACTGGAAAGCATCGGCGATGACGACATTGAGATGGAAGAGATCGAAGCCGTCCTGAAACGCGTTCAGCGTTTCGACCCGATTGGCGTCGCCGCGAAAGATCTGCGCGACTGCCTGCTGATCCAGCTTTCGCAGTTTGCCAAAGAGACACCGTGGATTGACGAAGCCCGGCTCATCATCAGCGATCATCTGGATCTGCTAGCGAACCACGACTTCCGCACCCTGATGCGCGTGACGCGCCTGAAAGAAGAGGTGCTGAAGGAAGCGGTGAATCTGATCCAGTCCCTCGATCCGCGTCCGGGGCAGTCGATCCAGACCAGCGAACCCGAGTACGTTATCCCGGACGTGCTGGTGAGAAAACACAATGACCGCTGGGTCGTTGAACTGAACGCCGACAGCATCCCTCGCCTGCAAATCAACCAGCAATACGCCTCCATGTGCACCAGCGCACGTAACGATGCCGACAATCAATACATTCGCAGCAACCTTCAGGAAGCACGCTGGTTGATCAAGAGTCTGGAGAGCCGTAATGACACGCTGCTGCGCGTCAGCCGCTGTATTGTCGAACAGCAGCAGGCGTTCTTTGAGCAGGGCGAAGAGTTTATGAAACCGATGGTGCTGGCGGACATCGCCCAGGCCGTCGAGATGCATGAATCAACCATTTCCCGCGTGACTACGCAGAAGTATCTGCACAGCCCGCGCGGTATTTTTGAGCTTAAGTATTTCTTCTCCAGCCACGTGAATACCGAAGGCGGCGGCGAAGCCTCGTCAACGGCCATTCGCGCACTGGTGAAGAAGTTGATCGCCGCGGAGAACCCCGCGAAGCCACTCAGTGACAGTAAGTTAACCACCATGCTGTCCGATCAGGGTATTATGGTGGCACGTCGTACTGTCGCGAAGTATCGAGAGTCTTTATCCATTCCGCCGTCTAACCAGCGTAAACAACTGGTTTGACACAACCGATAAGGAAGACACTATGCAGCTCAATATCACCGGACATAACGTCGAGATTACTGAGGCTTTACGCGATTTTGTAAACACTAAGTTTGCGAAACTCGAGCAGTATTTCGAGAGGATCAACCAGGTCTATGTTGTGTTGAAAGTGGAGAAAGTGACGCATATCTCGGATGCGACCCTGCACGTCAACGGAGGGGAACTCCATGCCAGTGCGGAAGGGCAAGACATGTACGCGGCTATCGACGGCTTGATTGATAAGCTTGCGAGACAGCTCAATAAACATAAAGATAAACTGAAACAACACTAATTGTCCGGGCAGTTAACGGGTGCAGGACGGCCTGTTGTGAAACACAACAGGCCATTTGTACAGTTAGCGCTTAGGTGAAATTATGATAAACAACGATTCCGCTCTTCAACTGAGCAATGTCCTTAACCAGGATTGTACCCGCAGTGGCGTTCACTGCCAGAGCAAAAAACGTGCGCTGGAAATTATCAGTGAGCTGGCCGCAAAGCAGCTGGGTCTGCCGCCGCAGATCGTGTTTGAAGCCATTCTGACCCGTGAAAAAATGGGCAGTACCGGCATCGGCAATGGCATTGCGATCCCGCATGGCAAGCTGGAAGAAGATACGTTGCGTGCCGTGGGGG
Organism: Enterobacter cloacae complex sp. IR5418; assembly: GCF_049238105.1. Lineage (NCBI taxonomy): Bacteria > Pseudomonadati > Pseudomonadota > Gammaproteobacteria > Enterobacterales > Enterobacteriaceae > Enterobacter > Enterobacter cloacae complex sp. IR5418. Next base: position 108,390 of record NZ_JBMKHS010000007.1, read on the forward strand.
TGTTTGTGCAACTGGAAACGCCTATCGCTTTTGACGCCATCGATAACCAGCCTGTGGATCTGCTCTTCGCGCTGCTGGTTCCTGCCGATCAGACCAAAACCCACCTGCACACGCTGTCGCTGGTTGCCAAACGTCTGGCGGATAAAACCATTTGTCGTCGACTGCGCTCAGCCCAAAGTGATGAAGAGCTTTATCAAATTATCACTGAAGCAGAAGGCCACCAGGATGAGGCATAATCGGGAGATGGCTTTCAGAACTGCTGCCCTGAGGAGAAACGGAACATGGTGCTGATGATCGTCAGCGGTCGTTCGGGGTCCGGGAAGTCCGTGGCCCTGCGCGCGCTGGAAGACATGGGATTTTACTGCGTAGATAACCTACCGGTAGTGCTGTTACCCGATCTGGCGCGGACGCTTGCGGACAGGCAAATCTCTGCCGCGGTCAGTATTGACGTGCGTAACATGCCGGAATCGCCGGAAATCTTCGAGCAGGCAATGAACAGCCTGCCGGAATGCTTCTCGCCTCAGCTCTTGTTCCTGGATGCTGACCGCAACACGTTGATCCGTCGTTACAGCGATACACGTCGTTTGCATCCGCTCTCCAGTAAAAATCTTTCGCTGGAAAGCGCCATCGATAAAGAGAGCGATCTGCTTGAGCCGCTGCGTTCCCGGGCCGACCTGATTGTCGACACCTCAGAAATGTCCGTCCACGAGCTGGCGGAAATGCTGCGTACTCGCTTACTCGGCAAGCGCGAGCGCGAACTGACAATGGTGTTTGAATCCTTCGGCTTTAAGCACGGCATACCTATCGATGCGGATTACGTTTTTGATGTGCGTTTCCTGCCGAACCCACACTGGGATCCGAAACTGCGTCCTATGACCGGTCTGGATAAGCCCGTGGCGGCGTTCCTCGATCGACACACAGAAGTACACAATTTTATCTACCAGACGCGAAGCTACCTTGAGCTATGGTTACCTATGCTGGAAACAAACAATCGCAGCTACCTGACGGTAGCGATTGGCTGTACCGGCGGTAAACATCGTTCGGTGTACATTGCCGAACAGCTGGCCGATTACTTCCGCTCACGCGGGAAGAACGTTCAGTCCCGTCATCGCACGCTGGAAAAACGCAAAACATGACCGTAAAACAGACCGTCGAAATCACCAACAAGCTGGGCATGCATGCGCGCCCGGCGATGAAGCTGTTTGAACTGATGCAGGGTTTTGATGCTGAGGTGCTGCTGCGCAACGACGAGGGAACCGAGGCAGAAGCCAACAGCGTGATTGCGCTGCTGATGCTGGATTCTGCCAAAGGCCGCCAGATTGAAGTGGAAGCCACCGGCCCGCAGGAAGAAGAAGCGCTGGCGGCGGTGATTGCCCTGTTTAATGCCGGGTTTGACGAAGACTAAAACCTGCTGTTCTGGCGGGTGGCGCTGCGCTCACCCGCTCTACATGAGATGATTTCGCTCCATAAACCCTTCCCCACCCAGCTGACGCATCTGGCGCATAATCCACGCCTGGCGGCTTCGCACGTAGCCTGACGGAGCGCTGGCCTTAAACCGCAGCGGGTTCGGCAGAACGGCAGCGAGCAGTGCCGCTTCGGACATAGTCAGCCTGCTGGCGGGCTTGCCAAAATAGCGCTGCGATGCCGCTTCGACCCCAAACACGCCGTCACCAAACTCCGCGATATTCAGGTAGACGGTTAAAATGCGTTTTTTGCTCCACACCGTCTCGACTCCCAGCGTCAGCCCTGCCTCCAGCCCTTTTCTCACCCAGCTACGACCGTCCCACAAGAACAGGTTTTTTACCGTCTGCTGAGAAAGCGTCGATGCGCCGCGGACGCGGTTCTCATGGCGTTCATTATGATCCAGCGCCTTTTCGATCGCCGCCACGTCAAAACCCCAGTGTTCCGGGAATTTCTGATCTTCTGCCGCAATGACCGCCAGCCCCATCCACGGGGAGATTGCATCCATGCTGACCCAGTCTGAGTGGGCAACGTAGCCAAAATCACCGGAGAGCCAGGCGCTAATTTGCCGCTCTGCCATCACGGCGGAGAACGGGACGGGCAGGATGCTGAAAAGCGCAATACCGCCGCCCCAGAAAACCGCCAGAACCAACACAAAACGCAGCAGGATCCGTTTTAGCCACCCGCCGGGGGATAATTTACGACTCATTCGGTAAGAACCAGGACTCTGTCCACCAGCTTTTCAATGCCTGCGGCAGCCTCGGCGATGTTCTGCGCCAGCATATAGGCTGGCGTGGTGATGATTTTGTTGTCCTCATCCACCACAATGTCGTCTACCGGACATGGCACGTGTTCGCCGCCCATATCCTCGACCATCTCAGCGGTATCAATGTCGGTTCCGATCGTGAGCCGCAGTGGGAAATCAAAAATTTTCGGCAGCATGGCTGGCGCTATGCAGATAAAGCCCTGTGGCTTACCTGCCGCATGCATCGCCAGCGATAGCGCTTTTAAATCAGGATCGACATGACACGCCGCCCCCTCAGTTGCAAACGTGCTCAGGTTTTTCGCCGCGCCAAAACCGCCCGGCACGATGAGGGCATCAAGTTCAGCGGCATCAGCCTGTGCCAGCGGGTGAATATCCCCGCGCACAATACGCGCCGCTTCAATCAGGACGTTACGGCTTTCCGCCATCGGCTCGCCGGTAAGATGATTAATCACGTCTGCCTGGGTTTTATCCGGGGCGAAACAGATAACCTCCGCCCCCTGGCGCGATAATGCCAGTAGCGTTAATACGGCTTCATGTATCTCTGAACCATCGAAAACACCACATCCGCTCAGCACGACACCAATCTTTTTCATTCTGACGATCCTTCTATGCAACTCGCTGAAGCACATTAAAAATTCTGATTAAAACGCTATGCTTCACATATTTCACTGATTCATGTAACAAACTATTTAAGATTTGCTATCTTGTCTGCGTGCGGCCTCAATTTTCAGGCGGCGTCCATGCGAAAACAACCCATAAAAATCAGGCGCAGCCACGATTTCCCTGGTGTTGGCGCAGTATTCGCGCACCCCGGTATAGCCGGGGTCATTTTTTTCTGGCATCCACCCAGGCTTTCAGCACTGCCACGTCGTTTTGCCACTCTTGTTTCATCTCTTCAACCCAATCACCCACGTTATCTTCCCAGGCAGGTAAATCAGGTGACTGAATCTGTTGGCCCAGTTGCTGGAGATGGCGTAATCCGACGGAGCCAGCCGCGCCTTTGATTTTATGTCCCTCTTCGACGATGCCCTTCTGGTCACGCGCCGTCAGGTTGGATTCGAGCACGTTCAGATAGCCCGGCATCATTTTTTCGAACACGGCCAGGCCATCGGTGATCAGTTTGGGTCCCACCAGATCGATATACTGCTCCAGCATGGCGGTATCCAGAATCGTTTGGGCTTTGGCGCTATCAACAGACGTCATGGTGCTCTCCTCTTCATCACAGGTATCCCAGAACTTCTTGATCATCGCCGTCAGGGCAGGCACTGCCAGCGGCTTGCTGAGCACATCGTCCATACCGGCCTCGAGGTACTCTTTTTTATCTTTCAGCACGTTTGCGGTCAACGCCACCAGCGGCGGCAGCTCGTCAGAAGCGTATTTGCGCGTCAGCTCGCGGGAAATATCCAGCCCGGTCATGTCCGGTAGCTGAATATCGAGCAGCACCAGGTCGTACTCGCCCGGCGTGAACATCTCCAGCGCGGCTTTGCCGGTCATCGCCACATCCACGCTGTTGCCGAGTTTTTCCAGTACCGACCGGGCGACAATGACGTTCAGCTCAATATCTTCCACAAGCAGGACGTGCAGGGCTGGCAGCGGCATATCGTCGTTCTCAAACGTATCTTCCACCTCTTCCGCGACGGCAGGCGCGTGGACGGTAAGCGTAAAGGTGGAGCCTTTACCCGGCTGGCTGGCAACGGTGATATCCCCGCCCATACTTTTCGCCAGACGTTTCGACACCGCCAGGCCAATGCCCGTACCGGTCGCCGGTTTACCGCCGTGGCTGTCTTTAACCTGATAGTACATGGCGAAGATCTTATCCTGCTCCTCCTGAGGAATGCCGATACCCGAGTCCTCAACTTCAAAGTGCAGCATGTCCCCTTCGTCATAGCGAATACGCACCGCAACCTGCCCCTTCTGGGTAAACTTCACGGCATTGCTGATGAGGTTCCACAGGATCTGACGCAGACGCGTGCCGTCCGTCACCACTTTATGCGGCAGCGGCAGGGTTGGCTCCATCACAAAGCTCAACCCTTTTTGCTGAGCCTGCAAACCTGACAGGTTTTCCAGGTCCGCGAGGAAGCCGGTAAAATCAACTGGCTGGTTGTCGAGCTGAACTTTACGGCGCTCCATCTTATCCATGTCGATAATATCATTGAAGATATTGCCCAGCGTGACCGCCGAGACGTGGATCGTTTTGAGGTATTTTTCCTGCTCGCTGGTCAGCTCGGTATCCAGCAGAATGCGGCTCAGCCCCACAATGCCATTCAGCGGGGTGCGCAGTTCATGGCTGATGGTGGAGATGAAGGTGGTTTTATCCCGGCTGGCGCGCTCCAGCGCATCCTGATAACGCTTACGCTCGGTGATATCACGGCCAAAGCCCATCAGACCATGACGTTTTCCCACCCGGTCGTAATAAGGCACTTTGCGGATCTCAAAGCAGGCTTTACGTCCGTCGGGATAGTCCAGCCACTGCTCATAGGTCAGCGAAACGTTATGGCGGAAGACCTTTTCATCCGTCTCCATCACTTTTGCTGCCGCCTCTTCGGAATAGACATCCTGAGGCTTCAGGTGGATCAGCTGCTTTTCGCTTTTCCCGGTCAACAGTTCCATCGCCCGGTTACAGCCGGAGAACTCTTTATCTTCATTACGATAGAACACCAGATCTGGCGACGCATCGAGGAACGAGCGCAGGAAAGAGGATTGCTGTTCAAGCTGGATCTGCGTCACTTCACGCTCTTTCATCTCAATTTTCAGCTGCTCAAGCGTGGTCTGGCGCTCGGCTTCCGCCTTCTCACGGTCTGAAATTTCCTGATTCAGCTGGGCAATGTTGTCCTTTAGCTGAACGTTGAGTTTGAGATCGCGTTCGCGCATCTCTTCCAGCTTATCCACCAGTTTCGATAAACGCTGTCGGGACTCTTCCAGTTGCTCAACCACTACGGAAAGGAAATAGACCGCCCAGGGGGTGATCAGCAGGCCAAAGAAAATAGAGCGGATCACGTCGATGCTCTCGACCTGACCATGCAGAACCATGGTCACGGCCATTTGAACAACTATCGCCAGAACGACCAGTGCCAGCGCCAGCAGCATGGAAAAACGCACCAGCCCAAGCTTCATCATCAGGTCGACGTAGTACTGGGCCAGCATTCGAATTTGCTTCATAGAGGATCCCTTCACGACTTTATCGCTCAATAATACTCAAATTCACGGCGAGGCGTTGCAGGTTGTGAGAAAAAGTGCGGGGTGAAACAGGAGATTAGCCTCGCCCCCGTGCAACCGGGAGCGAGGAAGAGGAGTGATCAGGAGCGTTTTAGCAGCATCCAGAGGCTGATCAGGAAGAAACTGGCGCTCGGCAACAGCGCACCGATAATCGGCGGAATGCCATACACCAGCGTCAGTGGACCGAAAATCTGATCGAGGACGTAGAACACGAAACCAAAGCTGATACCGGTTACCACGCGAACCCCCATCGGCACGCTACGCAGTGGCCCAAAGATGAACGACAGCGCCATCAGCATCATCACCGCAACGGACAGCGGCTGGAAGATTTTGCTCCACATGTTGAGCTGGTAACGCCCCGCATCCTGTCCGCTGGATTTCAGATACTTCACGTAGTTATGCAGACCACTGATGGAGAGCGCATCCGGATCCAGCGCCACGACGCCGAGCTTGTCCGGCGTCAGGTTGGTTTTCCAGGTACCGCTAACAGTCTGCGAACCGGTGATCTGTTTCGGGTTCGTCAGGTCAGATTCATCAACCTGGGATAACCGCCACAGCTTGTTGTTCGCATCAAATTTAGCGGAGGCGGCATAACGCACCGACTGCAAACGACGATCGTTGTTGAAAGCGTAGATGCTCACGCCGCCCAGTTCATCGTCCCCTTTCACGCGTTCGATATAGACGAAGTTCTGACCATCTTTCGCCCATAACCCCTGCTGTGTGGAGAGCAGTGAACCGCCGTACATAGCCTGAGCACGGTAGTTACGCGCCATCTGTTCACCCTGCGGCGCGACCCATTCGCCAATCGCCATGGTCAACAGCACCAGCGGGATCGCGGTTTTCATCACCGACAGCGCAACCTGCATACGGGTAAAGCCCGATGCCTGCATCACCACCAGCTCGCTACGCTGAGCCAGCATCCCCAGCCCCAGCAGCGCACCCAGCAGGGCCGCCATCGGGAAGAAGATCTGCACATCTTTTGGTACGCTGAGCAGGGTATACATCCCCGCGCCTAACGCGTCGTAACTCCCCTGCCCGGCTTTTTTCAACTGGTCGACAAATTTGATAATGCCCGAGAGCGACACCAGCATGAACAGGGTCATCATGATGGTGGTAAAAATCGTTTTACCGATATAGCGGTCAAGTACGCCAAACGCCTGCATTAGATGGCTCCTTTACGCGTAAACCGGGCACGAAGACGACGCACAGGCACCGTGTCCCACAAGTTGAGTCCGACTGCCAGCAGCAGATACAAACCATTCACGACCCAGGTCCAGATCATCGGGTCAATTTTTCCTTTCCCGCCGTTAGACTTGATTGAGGTTTGCAGCAGGAAGAACACCAGATACAGCAGCATCGCTGGCAGCATCGACAGCACGCGCCCCTGACGCGGGTTCACCACACTCAGTGGAACCACCATCAGCGCCATCATAAATACGGTGAATACCAGAGTGATACGCCAGTGCAATTCAGCACGCGCACGATCGGTATCGGTATTCATTAAGGTACGCATATCCATCTGCTCAGTATCCGTTGGATCGAGCGCGACGGCCTGATGACCAATGATGGCCTGATAGTTCTGGAAATCGGTAATACGGAAGTCACGCAGCATTGCCGTGCCTTCGAAACGCGTTCCTTTGTTCAGCGTGACAACCTGAGAGCCATCTTTACGCTGCGCCAGCTGACCGGAGTCTGCCACCACCACAGAAGGGCGAGCGTTACCTTTCGGGCGCAGTTGAGCAAGAAACACGTCATTAAAGCGGTTGCCATCCACGCTTTCGATAAACAGCACGGAGTTACCGTCGGTCGCCTGCTGGAACTGCCCCTGCGCCAGCGCCGCCAGCCCCGGGTTAGCTTTGGCTTCCGCCAGCACCTCATCCTGATGACGGGAAGAGGTCGGCCCCGCCCACATGACGTTAACCGCGGCAACAATGCCCGTGAACAGCGCCAGCACCATGGCTGCTTTTACCAGTACGGCTTTACTGAGGCCGCAGGCATGCATCACGGTGATTTCACTTTCGGTATAGAGCTTACCCAGGGTCATCAGCAGACCAAGGAACAGGCTTAACGGCAGGATAAGCTGCGCCATTTCCGGCACGCCAAGCCCGAGCAGGGAAAGCACCAGATTCGTTGGGATTTCGCCATCAACCGCCGCGCCGAGGATCCTGACCAGCTTCTGACAGAAAAAGATCAGAAGGAGGATAAAGAGGATCGCCAGTTGGCTCTTCAGCGTCTCCCGAACCAGATATCTTATGATTATCACTTTAAATACGCCCGTTAAAACTCGTCTTATGCAGGAATTTAGCTTGTTTCATGGCTTAAACGTCATTTATTCTCTTGAGTCGTCGAAATCATCGCTAAGATTAAAAAACCCGGCGGATTCGCGCTTCATGACATTTATTGACGTGTCGAAACCGTAGTAACGTAAGATTAACACGAAGTCACCACAACGGCGGACATGAGTTACGAAAGGTTTCAATTCTATCCGTAGCCGCCGCCGTTGTCTTTAAGATTCAGGAGCGTAGTGCATGGAGTTCAGTGTAAAAAGCGGTAGCCCGGAGAAACAGCGGAGTGCCTGCATCGTTGTGGGCGTCTTTGAACCACGCCGACTCTCCCCGATCGCCGAGCAACTCGATAAAATCAGCGACGGCTATATCAGCGCCCTGCTGCGCCGTGGCGAACTGGAAGGCAAACCAGGGCAAACCCTGTTGCTGCACCATGTTCCGAACGTCCTGTCCGAGCGTATTCTGCTGATTGGCTGTGGTAAAGAACGTGAGCTTGATGAGCGCCAGTACAAGCAGGTTATTCAGAAAACCATTAATACACTGAATGATACTGGTTCGATGGAAGCGGTCTGCTTCCTGACTGAGCTGCACGTTAAGGGCCGCAACACGTACTGGAAAGTACGTCAGGCCGTCGAAACCGCAAAAGAGAGCCTCTACAGCTTTGATCAGCTTAAGACCACCAAAAGCGAGCCACGTCGCCCGCTGCGTAAAATGGTCTTTAACGTGCCAACCCGTCGCGAGCTGACCAGCGGCGAGCGCGCTATTCAGCACGGTCTGGCGATTGCCGCCGGTATTAAAGCGGCAAAAGATCTTGGCAATATGCCGCCAAACATCTGTAACGCCGCGTATCTCGCCTCTCAGGCGCGCCAGCTGGCTGACGCCTACAGCAAGAACGTCATCACCCGCGTCATCGGCGAACAGCAGATGAAAGAGCTGGGAATGCACTCTTATCTGGCGGTCGGTAACGGCTCCCAGAACGAATCCCTGATGTCGGTCATCGAATACAAAGGCAATCCATCTGAAGATGCGCGTCCCATCGTGCTCGTCGGTAAAGGGCTGACATTCGACTCCGGCGGTATCTCCATCAAGCCTTCAGAAGGCATGGATGAGATGAAATACGACATGTGTGGCGCAGCGGCGGTTTACGGCGTGATGCGCATGGTCGCGGAACTTCAGTTACCCATCAACGTGATCGGCGTGCTGGCGGGCTGCGAAAACATGCCTGGCGGCCGCGCGTATCGTCCGGGTGATGTGCTGACCACCATGTCCGGTCAGACCGTTGAGGTGCTGAACACCGACGCCGAAGGCCGTCTGGTACTGTGCGACGTGCTGACCTACGTTGAGCGCTTCGAGCCTGAAGCGGTGATTGACGTGGCTACCCTGACCGGCGCCTGCGTGATCGCGCTGGGCCATCACATCACCGGCCTGATGTCGAACCACAACCCGCTGGCGCATGAGCTGATCGGCGCGTCCGAACAGGCTGGCGACCGCGCGTGGCGTCTGCCGCTGGGGGATGAGTTCCAGGAACAGCTGGAGTCTAACTTCGCAGACATGGCGAACATTGGCGGTCGTCCTGGCGGCGCAATTACCGCAGGCTGCTTCCTGGCGCGCTTCACCCGCAAGTACAACTGGGCGCACCTGGACATTGCTGGCACCGCATGGCGCTCCGGTAAAGCCAAAGGCGCGACCGGACGTCCGGTGGCGCTGCTGTCGCAGTTCCTGCTCAATCGTGCGGGTTTTAACGGCGACGAGTGATGTAAAACGCCGGGTGGCGGCTACGCCTTACCCGGCCTACACGCCACTCAACCGTAGGCCGGGTAAGCGAAGCGCCACCCGGCTTTGCATTTAAATCCACGACAAGAAGCCCCATATATGAAGAATGCAACGTTCTACCTTCTGGACAACGACACCCATCAGGATGGCCTTAGCGCCGTCGAACAGCTGGTGTGTGAAATTGCCGCAGAACGTTGGCGCGCAGGTAAACGCGTGTTGATTGCCTGTGAAGATGAGCAGCAGGCCATTCGCCTGGATGAAGCGCTATGGGCGCGCCCGCCGGAGAGTTTTGTGCCGCATAACCTGTCGGGCGAAGGTCCGCGCGGCGGGGCACCGGTCGAAATTGCCTGGCCACAAAAACGCAACAGTAGCACGCGCGACATTCTCATTAGCCTGCGGACAGACTTTGCAGATTTTGCCACCGCTTTCACAGAAGTGGTAGACTTTGTCCCTTACGAAGAATCTTTGAAACAACTGGCGCGCGAACGCTACAAAGCGTACCGCCTGGCCGGTTTTAACCTGAATACGGCAACCTGGAAATAATGGAAAAGACATATAACCCACGCGATATCGAACAGCCGCTTTACGAGCACTGGGAACAGCAGGGCTATTTCAAGCCTAACGGCGACGAAAGCAAAGAGTCCTTCTGCATCATGATCCCGCCGCCGAACGTCACCGGCAGTTTGCATATGGGGCATGCTTTCCAGCAGACCATCATGGATACCATGATCCGCTACCAGCGCATGCAGGGCAAAAATACCCTGTGGCAGGCGGGGACTGACCACGCGGGTATCGCGACCCAGATGGTGGTTGAGCGTAAAATTGCCGCTGAAGAGGGTAAAACCCGCCACGACTACGGTCGCGACGCGTTCATCGACAAAATCTGGCAGTGGAAGGCAGAATCCGGCGGCACCATTACCCGTCAGATGCGCCGTCTCGGCAACTCCGTGGACTGGGAGCGCGAGCGCTTCACCATGGACGAGGGCCTGTCCAACGCCGTGAAAGAAGTCTTCGTGCGCCTGTACAAAGAAGACCTGATTTACCGCGGCAAGCGCCTGGTCAACTGGGACCCGAAACTGCGCACCGCAATTTCTGACCTGGAAGTGGAAAACCGCGAGTCTAAAGGCTCCATGTGGCACATCCGCTATCCGCTGGCCGACGGCGCAAAAACCGCCGACGGTAAAGATTACCTGGTGGTGGCGACCACCCGTCCGGAAACCCTGCTGGGCGATACTGGCGTGGCCGTTAACCCGGAAGATCCGCGTTATAAAGATCTGATCGGCAAATTCGTGGTGCTGCCGCTGGTGAACCGCCGTATTCCAATTGTGGGCGATGAACACGCCGACATGGAGAAAGGCACCGGCTGCGTGAAAATCACCCCGGCGCATGACTTCAACGACTATGAAGTGGGCCGTCGTCATCAACTTCCGATGATCAACATTCTGACCTTCGACGGCGATATCCGCGAAAGTGCAGAAGTGTACGACACCAAAGGCAACGAATCCGACGTTTACTCCAGCGACATCCCGGCTGAGTTCCAGAAACTGGAACGCTTTGCCGCGCGTAAAGCGATTGTGGCCGCCGTTGACGCGCTTGGCCTGCTGGAAGAGATTAAGCCTCACGATCTGACCGTGCCGTACGGCGACCGTGGCGGCGTGGTTATCGAGCCAATGCTGACCGACCAGTGGTACGTGCGTGCCGACGTGCTGGCGAAACCGGCTGTGGAAGCGGTTGAGAACGGCAGCATTCAGTTCGTGCCGAAGCAGTACGAAAACATGTATTTCTCCTGGATGCGCGATATTCAGGACTGGTGTATCTCCCGTCAGCTGTGGTGGGGTCACCGTATCCCGGCGTGGTACGACAACGAAGGCAATGTCTACGTTGGCCGCACCGAAGAGGAAGTGCGTCAGGAAAACAACCTGGGCGCTGACGTGGCGCTGCGCCAGGACGAAGACGTTCTGGATACCTGGTTCTCCTCCGCGCTGTGGACCTTCTCCACCCTCGGCTGGCCAGAAAACACCGACGCGCTGCGTCAGTTCCACCCAACCAGCGTGATGGTCTCCGGCTTCGACATCATCTTCTTCTGGATCGCCCGCATGATCATGATGACCATGCACTTCATCAAAGACGAAGACGGCAAGCCGCAGGTTCCGTTCCATACCGTCTACATGACCGGCCTGATCCGCGACGACGAAGGCCAGAAGATGTCCAAATCTAAGGGTAACGTTATCGACCCGCTGGACATGGTGGATGGTATCTCGCTGGAAGAGCTGCTGGAAAAACGTACCGGTAACATGATGCAGCCGCAGCTGGCGGAGAAAATCCGCAAGCGTACCGAGAAGCAGTTCCCGAACGGGATCGAATCTCACGGTACCGACGCCCTGCGCTTCACCCTGGCGGCGCTGGCCTCTACTGGCCGTGACATCAACTGGGATATGAAGCGTCTGGAAGGTTACCGTAACTTCTGTAACAAGCTGTGGAACGCCAGCCGCTTCGTGCTGATGAACACCGAAGATCAGGACTGCGGCTTCAACGGCGGCGAAATGACCCTCTCTCTGGCGGACCGCTGGATCCTGGCGGAATTTAACCAGACGGTGAAAGCCTTCCGCGACGCGCTGGACAGCTACCGCTTCGACATTGCGGCAGGCATCCTGTACGAATTCACCTGGAACCAGTTCTGTGACTGGTATCTAGAGCTGGCGAAGCCGGTGATGAACGGCGGGACTGAGGCGGAACTGCGCGGTACGCGTAATACGCTAATTACCGTCCTGGAAGGTCTGCTGCGCCTTGCGCACCCGATTATTCCATTCATCACCGAAACCATCTGGCAGCGTGTGAAGGTGATTGCCGGTATCAACGCCGATACCATCATGCTCCAGCCGTTCCCGGCATTCGACGCCGCGAAAGTGGACGACGCTGCATCTGCGGATACCGAGTGGCTGAAACAGGCAATCGTTGCGGTACGTAACATCCGCGCGGAAATGAATATCGCTCCGGGTAAACCACTGGAACTGCTGCTGCGCGGTTGCAGCGAAGCTGCCGTTCGTCGTGTCACCGAGAACAACACCTTCCTGAAAACCATGGCGCGTCTGGAAAGCATCACCGTGCTGCCTGCCGATGACAAAGGTCCGGTTTCCGTGACCAAAATCATCGATGGCGCGGAACTGCTGATCCCGATGGCGGGTCTGATCGACAAAGATGCTGAGCTGGCGCGTCTGGCGAAAGAAGTGGCGAAAGTCGACGTGGAAATTGGCAAAATCGAAAGCAAACTGGCGAACGAAGGCTTTGTGGCCCGCGCGCCGGAAGCGGTCATCGCCAAAGAGCGTGAGCGTCTGGTTGCCTTCGCCGATGCGAAGACCAAACTGATCGAGCAGCAGGCGGTTATCGCAGCCCTGTAATGCTTTTACCCCTTACGCTTCAGGGCGTAAGGGGTATCCTTCCTGAAAACTCCTCGCTTGCACTCCCCTTTCCGCGGTGCTATTAACAGCAGTTGTGTGTCAATTTTTGTCATGAGTAATGCTATGAGCGTGATTACCCCCGTCGCGACGACAATGCGTCGGATCACTGAGCAAGACAACCCGGCTATCGCCGCCGTTATCCGCACGGTTTCTGCCGAATACGGCCTGACCGCCGACAAAGGCTACACCGTGGCCGACCCAAATCTGGACGAACTTTTTCAGCTGTACAGCCAGCCGGGTCATGCCTACTGGGTCATCGAGCAGGACGGTCAGGTCGTGGGCGGCGGCGGCATTGCCCCACTGCTTTGCAGCGAGCCGGATATCTGTGAACTACAGAAAATGTATTTCCTGCCAACGATACGCGGACAAGGGCTGGCGAAAAAGCTGGCGCTGGTCGCCCTGGAATATGCACGCTCACAGGGCTTTAAACGTTGCTACCTTGAAACCACCGCTTTCCTTAAAGAGGCCATTGGCCTGTATGAACATCTGGGCTTCGAGCATATCGATGCGCCACTGGGCTGCACAGGCCATGTGGACTGCGAAGTCAGAATGCTGAAAAGTCTGTAAGTTTCGTTCCTGCCGTCTTCTGTTAAGCGTCTGTAAACTGAATGCTCTACACTCACAGTTCACACCAAAACAGGGGAAATGCGATGTCGAAGATAAAAAGCTACGCAGCACCGCAGGCGGGTGCAGAACTTGAGCTGTACGAGTACGATGCGGGCGAACTAAAAGCGGAAGACGTCGAAGTACAGGTTGATTACTGCGGGATCTGCCACTCAGATCTCTCGATGATCGACAACGAATGGGGCTTCTCCAGCTATCCGCTGGTTGCCGGGCACGAAGTCATTGGCCGCGTCGTGGCGCTCGGCAGCGCCGCGCAGGACAAAGGGCTGAAAGTGGGCCAGCGCGTGGGCATCGGCTGGACGGCACGCAGCTGTGGCCACTGCGACGCCTGTATCAGCGGCAACCAGATCAACTGCCTTGAGGGCGCAGTGCCTACCATCCTGAACAAGGGCGGTTTCGCCGATAAACTGCGCGCCGACTGGCAATGGGTTATCCCGCTGCCGGACAGCATTGATATTGAATCCGCAGGTCCGCTGCTGTGCGGCGGTATTACCGTCTTTAAACCGCTGCTGATGCACCACGTGACCGCCACCAGCCGCGTGGGCGTGATCGGTATTGGCGGTCTGGGGCATATTGCCATCAAACTGCTGCACGCGATGGGCTGTGAGGTGACGGCGTTCAGCTCCAACCCGGCAAAAGAGCAGGAAGTGCTGGCGATGGGGGCCGATAAAGTCGTGAACAGTCGCGATCCGCAGGCGCTTACCGCACTGGCGGGTCAGTTTGATCTGATCATCAACACTGTGAACGTGGATCTCGACTGGCAACCGTACTTTGAAGCCCTGGCCTACGGCGGTAACTTCCACACCGTGGGTGCGGTGATGAAGCCGCTGCCTGTTCCGGCCTTTACCCTGATCGGCGGGGATCGCAGCGTGTCAGGCTCCGCGACCGGTACGCCATATGAGTTACGCAAGCTGATGAAGTTTGCCGGACGCACCAAAGTGGCACCGACTACCGAGCTGTACCCAATGTCAAAAATCAACGAAGCGATCCAGCACGTGCGCGACGGCAAAGCCCGCTACCGCGTGGTGTTGAAAGCGGATTTCTGATGTAAGTTTGCCGGGGAATGTGCGGCCTGATGCCCTCACCCCAACCCTCTCCCACAGGGAGAGGGCGCAAACACTAAAAACGGTAACGGTTGTTACCGTTTTGCATCTACCATGGTCTTAAACACTTCCGCCACCGCGACTGCCCCCGGATCCATCACCCCGTCCAGATTCTCTTTATTCACATACGACGAGCGCCCCGCGCCGGCTTTCGCCATTTTCGCCGTTGCTTCGGCGCCCTGCTGTGCGGCCTGGGCTGCCGCCTGAATGTTGCCTTTCTGTAATGCCTCCAGCGCCGGTTGCAGGGCGTCGATCAGCGTGCGATCCCCGAGATCGGCCCCGCCATACTGCTTCATCTGCGCCAGTCCGCTTAACAGTGCATCCGGCAGGGAGTGTCCGTCATGCAGCTTTTGCCCGGCCGCCGTAAAGAAGATCGACATCAGTACGCCGCTCGATCCGCCCATCACCGTCGCCAGCCGCTCACCCACCAGCACGAGTAATGTCGGCACATCGTTGAGGGGCAGGTTGTTCTCCTCAAGACGCTGCGCAATATCCCGCGCCCCTTGCGCAAAGGTAGAGCCCGTATCGCCATCGCCCACTTTGGCATCCAGCGCGTTAAGGCGATTTTCCAGCTGGATCAATGTCTTAGTTACCGAGGAGACTAACGCCCCCACCTGCGGATTGTCCGACGGGGTATATTCCACGCGGTCATGAAGAGCGCTATGTGGGACGGTACGCAGAGGCGCAAACGCGACGGGCTTCTGCCAGCCCAGGGTCTCGACCTCGGCGTGAATCGCCTTCTCGAAGAAGTCGTTGAGCTTTAACAGCGTCAGCGAAAAGCCTTTCATATCCAGCGCACTCACCAGTGGCGCGGGACCAATCAGGTAAGCGATCTCCGTTTTCAGCGCCGAATGCGCCAGCTCTTTGGTGAGCAGAGCCATCTCCAGCGCTGACACACCGCCGAGGTTGTTGATCAGCACCGCAAAGCGCCCGTCACCCGCCTGGGCTTTCAACGGCGTCACCAGCGTATCGATAATCGCCCTGCTGTTCTGCGTATCCACCACCGAGGCCCCCGGCTCGCCGTGAATGCCCAGCCCCAGCTCCACATGGCCTTGCTTAATACGCCCTTCTTCATCATCGCTACCCGGCAGGTTACAGGTTTGCATCGCAACCCCCAGGCTCCAGAGGTTATCGCAGGCCTGTTGCGCAATATCCCGCACGTCGGTTAGCGATTTCCCCTGCTCTGCCGCATATCCCGCAATCTTATGCACCAGCGCCGTTCCCGCGATACCGCGCGGCTGCTTGTTATCCGGCAGGGCGATATCATCCGCCACGATAACCATCTCCACCTTCAGGCCGTAGCGTTTGGCTTTTTCCGCGGCCAGGCCAAAGTTAAGACGGTCGCCGGTGTAGTTTTTCACAATCAGCAGGCAGCCACGGTCGCCCGTCACCGCCACAATGGCATTGAGGACCGCATCCACGCTTGGGGAGGCGAACAGATCGCCACACACCGCTGCGGTAAGCATGCCTTTACCTACGAACCCGGCATGTGCCGGTTCGTGGCCGGAGCCGCCACCGGAGATCACCGCTACGCGGCTTTTATCCCAGTCGCCGCGTGCCACCACGCGGATGGCCGGATCGATATCCAGTTTGACGAGATTACCGTGCGGCGCGGAGAGAAGTATGCCTTCAATGGCATCGTTGACAAGCTGTTTGCGGTCGTTAAAAAAGAATCTGGACATAGTTTCCCAAAATTTTGTTTACCGTATGCAAAAGCATAGTCCGCACTGGATAATGCGCCGCAAAGTGAGGAATTTACGCAGACATTTTGCCGTCAGGTTGCCTATACTCCACCCAGGACTACGAGAGGACGTGCATCATGAGTACACCATTGTTAATCGCCCGGACGCTGGAAAAAGAGTTGTTTTTACTGCCTGGGATGGCGAACCGTCATGGCCTGATCACCGGCGCGACCGGGACGGGAAAAACCGTCACCCTGCAAAAGCTGGCTGAGTCGTTGTCAGAGATTGGCGTGCCGGTGTTTATGGCTGACGTGAAGGGCGATTTAACCGGGGTGGCTCAGGAAGGTGCAGCATCAGAAAAACTGCTCGAGCGCCTGAAAAATATCGGCATCACAGACTGGACGCCGCACGGTAATCCGGTAGTGGCTTGGGACATCTTCGGCGAAAAAGGGCACCCGGTGCGCGCCACCGTCTCCGATCTCGGCCCCTTGCTGCTGGCCCGTCTGCTTAACCTTAACGATGTGCAGTCCGGGGTGCTGAACATTATCTTCCGTATCGCCGACGATCAGGGGCTGCTGCTGCTCGACTTCAAAGATCTGCGCGCCATCACCCAGTATATTGGCGATAACGCGAAATCCTTCCAGAACCAGTACGGCAATATCAGCAGCGCCTCGGTGGGCGCCATTCAGCGCGGACTCCTGACGCTGGAGCAACAGGGAGCCGAACACTTCTTCGGCGAGCCGATGCTGGATATTAAAGACTGGATGCGCACCGACAGCAGCGGCAAAGGCATCATCAACATTCTGAGCGCAGAGAAGCTCTACCAGATGCCGAAGCTTTACGCCGCCAGCCTGCTGTGGATGCTCTCTGAACTGTACGAACAACTGCCGGAAGCAGGCGATCTGGAAAAACCCAAACTGGTGTTCTTCTTCGACGAAGCGCATCTGCTGTTTAACGACGCGCCGCAGGTGCTGCTGGATAAAATTGAACAGGTTATCCGTCTGATCCGCTCCAAAGGCGTCGGTGTCTGGTTTGTGTCGCAAAACCCGTCGGATATTCCTGACAACGTGCTGGGGCAGCTGGGTAACCGCGTGCAGCACGCCCTGCGTGCCTTTACGCCGAAAGATCAGAAAGCGGTGAAAGCCGCGGCGCAAACCATGCGTGCCAATCCGGCCTTTGATACCGAAACCGCCATTCAGGCGCTGGGCACCGGTGAAGCGCTGATTTCTTTCCTGGATGCCAAAGGCAGCCCGACAGTTGTCGAGCGCGCGATGGTGATTGCGCCCTGCTCGCGTATGGGGCCAGTAACGGACGATGAACGCAACGGCCTGATTAACCACTCCCCGGTGTACGGGAAGTATGAAGACGAGGTGGATCGCGAATCCGCGTTCGAGATGCTGCAAAAAGGGGTGCAGGCAACTGCGGAATCACAGGATGCGCCTGCCGCCAAAGGGCAAACTGTTGCCGTGGATGACGGCATTCTCGGCGGGCTGAAAGATATTCTGTTCGGCAGTACCGGGCCACGCGGCGGCAAGCGCGATGGCGTGGTGCAGACCATGGCAAAAAGCGCGACACGACAGATTACTAATCAGATTGTACGCGGCATGCTGGGAAGTCTGCTAGGCGGCCGTCGCCGGTAGCGGGGAAACCCACGGGCGGCCAAGCGCTGACCCCTGCACACCGTGTTCATGCAGATAACGGTCAATTTCTACCATTCCCGTCCAGCGATTCTCGCACCAGAGCGGTGCCAGAAGCGTTGGGCGGCGGGCGCTGGCCGAGATGCGGTGGTAAACAATCTCCGGCGGCGTATGGCGAATCATCTCCCCCGCCGTCACCGTATAGTCGTCGAGTGCGATACCACTTAACCGCCCCGCTTCCCAGGCTTTCGCCATTATGCTGCCCTTCACGATATGCAGAGGGTGCAGCTTAATACCGTCCACGCCGGTCTCAACGACTTTTTCCAGCGTGTCCAGACCGTGCTGCCGCCCTTCTCCCGGCAAGCCGACAATCAGATGCGAGCAGACTTTTAATCCACGCTCGCGGGCGAGACGCGTGGTGCGCTGGTAACAGGCGAAATCATGTCCGCGATTGATACGGTGGAGGGTTTTGTCATGCGCGGTCTGCAAGCCCAGTTCCAGCCAGATCTCATAGCCCTTCTCTTTGTACTCGCTCAGTAAATCCAGCACTGCGTCAGGCACGCAGTCCGGACGCGTCCCCACGCACAGCCCGACAATGTTCGCTTGAGCAACCGCCTGTTGGTACATAGCGCGCAGTACCTGTACCTCTGCCCATGTGCTGGTGTAAGCCTGAAAATAGGCCAGATACTGCTTCGCACGGTTCACGAGGCTGGCCTGATGCGCGAGCTGCTCTGCGATGGATTTATGCTGCTGGGCTTCGTCAGCAAACGAGGCCACGTTGCAGAACGTACAGCCGCCACGCCCGATGGTGCCGTCGCGATTCGGGCAGCTAAAGCCGCCGTGCAGCGTCAGCTTATGAACCTTTTGCCCGTAGCGCTGCAAAAGATCCCCACCAAACATATTGACTAATTTCTGTAACTGCATAATCTGATAGACCGTCCCGAAGAAAGGGGACAAGCCTGCCATTTTTAGCCTCTGTCGGCGATGACCTGGATCAATCGCCCTGGACGGCCTTTATCTATATGAATAAATACTCAAGATTACTGCGATTTCATTCACGCCATCTGTGATTACTTTTCCTTATGTTCTGATTGTTTTTTTCATTTATAGCGGCATCACTGAAAAACAGTGATTTTATTCGGGTTTGAATGCATCACCAGATTATTATTCTGCTATAAATCAGCATTTCAGCACGCTGCATCGATAATACCGCTTTCATATAGTGAGTCAGATCACACTCCTTCGCGGTTTCCCTGGCCTTTAGATGGTTGTAAAAATAGTTAAATATCCTTTTTAAACAATGAGATAAGTACTCTTTAGCACATTTTTATATAAATAAGATTGCCATTTGACCTGTGTGCTAATTCCCGATAAGTTGGAAATCCGCTGGAAGCTTTCTGGATGAGCGGCCTGCTCATCATATTTATGCAGTAATTGAGATTCCCTCTGAAGCAAGTCCTCAAACTTGTTTACCTGCGCGAAAGGATGAAAAAGAGGGCGAATGCGAGGTCCGCGTATGAAACGCCAACCCCGTCGCCATGCTCTTTCTGTGCCTGTGCGCCACGGTAAAGTTCAGTGGGAAGCCCGACGAGCCTGGGGAGGTTCACTGATATGTTGTACGATAAATCCCTTGAGAAGGATAACTGTGGTTTCGGCCTGATCGCCCACATAGAAGGCGAACCTAGCCACAAGGTAGTGCGTACTGCTATTCACGCACTGGCCCGTATGCAGCACCGTGGCGCCATCCTTGCCGATGGTAAAACCGGCGACGGTTGCGGCCTGCTGCTGCAAAAACCGGATCGTTTCTTCCGCATCGTGGCGGAAGAGCGCGGCTGGCGTTTAGCCAAAAACTACGCTGTCGGCATGCTGTTCCTGAATCAGGATCCTGAAAAGGCTGCCGCTTCACGCCGCATTGTTGAAGAAGAACTTCAGCGTGAAACCCTGTCGATTGTCGGCTGGCGCGATGTGCCAACCAACGAAGGGGTGCTCGGTGAAATCGCCCTCTCCTCGCTGCCTCGTATTGAACAGATTTTTGTTAACGCGCCTGCGGGCTGGCGTCCGCGCGATATGGAACGCCGTCTGTTCATCGCCCGTCGCCGCATTGAAAAACGTCTCCAGGACGATAAAGAGTTTTACGTTTGTAGCCTCTCTAACCTGGTGAACATCTATAAAGGTCTGTGTATGCCGGCTGACCTGCCGCGCTTCTACCTGGACCTGGCGGACCTGCGTCTGGAATCGGCCATTTGCCTGTTCCACCAGCGCTTCTCCACCAACACCGTTCCACGCTGGCCGCTGGCTCAGCCGTTCCGCTACCTGGCACATAACGGCGAGATCAACACCATCACCGGTAACCGCCAGTGGGCCCGCGCCCGTACTTATAAGTTCCAGACGCCACTGATCCCGGACCTGCACGATGCCGCACCGTTCGTGAACGAAACCGGCTCGGACTCCAGCTCAATGGATAACATGCTGGAACTGCTGCTGGCGGGCGGGATGGATATCGTGCGCGCCATGCGTCTGCTGGTACCACCGGCCTGGCAGAACAACCCGGATATGGACCCGGAGCTGCGCGCCTTCTTCGACTTTAACTCCATGCACATGGAGCCGTGGGATGGCCCGGCAGGCATCGTCATGTCCGACGGTCGTTTCGCCGCCTGTAACCTGGACCGTAACGGTCTGCGTCCCGCGCGCTACGTTATCACCAAAGACAAGCTCATCACCTGCGCCTCTGAAGTCGGTATCTGGGATTACCAGCCAGACGAAGTGGTCGAGAAAGGCCGCGTCGGTCCGGGCGAGCTGATGGTGATCGATACCCGCGGCGGCCGTATTCTGCACTCCGCCGAAACCGACAACGATCTGAAAAGCCGCCATCCGTACAAAGAGTGGATGGCGAAAAACGTGCGCCGTCTGGTGCCGTTTGAAGATCTGCCGGACGAAGAAGTGGGCAGCCGCGAGATGGATGATGACACCCTCGCGAGCTTCCAGAAACAGTTTAACTACAGCGCGGAAGAGCTGGACTCGGTTATTCGCGTGCTCGGGGAAAACGGCCAGGAAGCGGTCGGCTCCATGGGTGACGATACCCCGTTTGCCGTGCTCTCCAGCCAGCCACGCATTATTTACGACTATTTCCGTCAGCAGTTCGCGCAGGTCACCAACCCGCCAATCGATCCGCTGCGCGAAGCACACGTCATGTCGCTGGCCACCAGCATCGGGCGTGAAATGAACGTCTTCTGTGAAGCCGAAGGCCAGGCGCACCGTCTGACCTTTAAATCACCGATCCTGCTGTACTCCGATTTCAAACAGCTCACCACCATGACCGAGGAGCACTATCGCGCCGACACGCTCGATATCACCTTCGACGTGACCGAAACAAGCCTCGAAGAGACGGTGAACGCGCTGTGCGATAAAGCCGAGCAGATGGTGCGTAACGGCACCGTTCTGCTGGTGCTGTCTGACCGCAACATTGCGAAAAACCGTCTGCCTGTGCCTGCGCCAATGGCGGTGGGTGCTATCCAGACGCGTCTGGTCGACAAGAGCCTGCGCTGCGATGCCAACATCATCGTTGAAACCGCGAGCGCGCGCGATCCGCATCACTTTGCGGTGCTGTTAGGCTTCGGCGCGACGGCGATCTACCCGTACCTGGCCTACGAAACGCTGGCCCGTCTGGTGGATACCCGCGCGATCGACAAAGACTACCGCGCCGTGATGCTGAACTACCGTAACGGCATCAACAAAGGCCTGTATAAGATCATGTCCAAAATGGGCATCTCGACCATCGCCTCTTACCGCTGCTCGAAGCTGTTTGAAGCGGTCGGGCTGCACGACGAGGTCGCCAATCTCTGCTTCCAGGGCGTGGTCAGCCGCATCGGTGGCGCCGGTTTTGCTGACTTCCAGCAGGATCTGGTGAACCTGTCGAAACGCGCCTGGCTGGCACGTAAGCCGCTGGAACAGGGCGGCCTGCTTAAATACGTCCACGGGGGCGAGTATCACGCTTATAACCCGGACGTGGTGCGCACGCTGCAACAGGCGGTGCAGAGCGGCGAGTACAGCGATTATCAGCAGTATGCTGAGCTGGTGAACAACCGTCCGGCGGCGACGCTGCGCGACCTTATCGCGCTGAATCCGGGTGACGAGGCTGTCAGCATCGACGACGTAGAGCCTGCGTCTGAGCTGTTCAAACGCTTCGACACCGCGGCGATGTCCATCGGCGCGCTGAGCCCGGAAGCGCACGAAGCGCTGGCGGAAGCCATGAACAGCATCGGCGGCAACTCTAACTCCGGCGAAGGCGGTGAAGATCCGGCCCGCTACGGCACTAACAAAGTATCCCGAATCAAGCAGGTGGCGTCCGGTCGCTTCGGCGTAACGCCTGCGTACCTGGTTAACGCCGACGTGATCCAGATTAAGGTCGCGCAGGGCGCTAAACCGGGCGAAGGCGGTCAGTTACCGGGTGATAAAGTGACGCCGTATATCGCCAAACTGCGCTACTCGGTGCCGGGCGTGACGCTGATCTCCCCGCCGCCGCACCACGATATCTACTCTATCGAGGACTTAGCGCAGCTGATTTTCGACCTGAAACAGGTCAACCCGAAAGCGATGATCTCCGTGAAGCTGGTTTCCGAACCGGGCGTTGGCACCATTGCCACCGGCGTGGCGAAAGCCTATGCGGATCTGATCACCATCGCCGGTTATGACGGCGGCACCGGCGCAAGCCCGCTCTCCTCCGTGAAATACGCGGGTTGTCCGTGGGAGCTTGGTCTGGTGGAAACCCAGCAGGCGCTGGTCGCTAACGGCCTGCGTCACAAGATCCGCTTGCAGGTGGATGGCGGGCTGAAAACCGGCCTCGACATCATCAAAGCGGCGATTCTGGGTGCGGAAAGCTTCGGCTTCGGTACCGGCCCGATGGTTGCGCTCGGCTGTAAATACCTGCGTATTTGCCACCTGAACAACTGCGCAACGGGCGTTGCTACCCAGGACGAGAAGCTGCGTAAGAATCACTATCACGGCCTGCCGTTTAAAGTGACTAACTACTTTGACTTCATCGCCCGTGAAACCCGCGAGCTGATGGCGCAGTTGGGCGTGAAACGTCTGGTGGATCTCATTGGTCGTACCGACCTGCTGAAAGAACTGGAGGGCTTCACGGCCAAGCAGCAGAAGCTGGAGCTGTCTAAGCTGCTGGAAACCGCTCAGCCTCATCCTGGCAAAGCGGTTTACTGCACCGAGAACAACCCGCCGTTCGACAACGGCGTGCTGAACGCGCAGCTGCTGCAACAGGCGAAGCCGTATGTGGATGAGAAGCAGAGCAAAACGTTCTGGTTTGATATCCGCAACACCGACCGTTCAGTCGGCGCGTCCCTCTCCGGTTACATCGCGCAAACGCACGGTGATCAGGGGCTGGCGTCGGATCCGATTACCGCGCACTTCAGCGGTACCGCAGGTCAGAGCTTCGGCGTGTGGAACGCTGGCGGGGTTGAGTTATACCTGACCGGCGATGCCAACGACTACGTCGGAAAAGGCATGGCGGGCGGTCTGCTGGCGGTGCGTCCTCCGGTCGGCTCGGCCTTCCGCAGCCATGAAGCGAGCATCATCGGCAACACCTGTCTGTACGGCGCGACCGGCGGACGTCTGTTTGCCGCGGGCCGTGCAGGCGAGCGTTTTGCGGTACGTAACTCCGGCGCCATCACCGTGGTGGAAGGCATCGGCGATAACGGCTGCGAATACATGACGGGCGGAATTGTGTGCGTCCTGGGGAAAACCGGCGTGAACTTTGGCGCGGGCATGACGGGCGGTTTTGCCTACGTCCTGGATGAAGACGGTGAGTTCCGCAAACGCGTGAACCCGGAACTGGTGGAAGTGCTGGACGTTGATTCGCTGGCCATTCACGAAGAACACCTGCGCGGTTTGATTACCGAACACGTGCAGCATACCGGTTCTTCGCGCGGCGAAGAGATCCTGGCGAACTGGCCGGCGTTCTCTGCGAAATTCGCGCTGGTTAAGCCGAAGTCCAGCGATGTTAAAGCCCTGTTGGGTCACCGTAGTCGTAGCGCAGCAGAGCTGCGTGTGCAGGCGCAGTAAGGAATTCAGATGAGCCAGAACGTTTACCAGTTTATCGACCTTCAGCGTGTTGATCCGCCAAAGAAACCGCTGAAGATCCGTAAAATTGAATTTGTTGAAATCTATGAGCCGTTTTCAGAAGGCCAGGCCAAAGCACAGGCAGACCGCTGCCTGTCCTGCGGTAACCCTTACTGTGAATGGAAGTGTCCGGTCCATAACTACATTCCGAACTGGCTGAAGCTGGCCAACGAAGGGCGTATTTTTGAAGCCGCCGAGCTGTCTCACCAGACCAACACCCTGCCGGAAGTGTGCGGCCGCGTGTGTCCTCAGGACCGTCTGTGCGAAGGCTCCTGTACGCTGAACGACGAGTTTGGCGCGGTGACCATCGGCAACATTGAGCGCTATATCAACGATAAAGCCTTCGAAATGGGCTGGCGTCCGGATATGACCGGCGTACGTCAAACCGACAAGCGCGTGGCGATTATCGGCGCGGGTCCGGCAGGCCTGGCCTGTGCGGACGTGCTGACCCGTAACGGCGTGAAGGCGGTGGTCTTCGATCGCCACCCGGAAATCGGCGGTCTGCTGACCTTCGGTATTCCGGCCTTTAAGCTGGAAAAAGAGGTGATGACCCGCCGCCGCGAAATCTTCACCGGCATGGGCATTGAGTTCAAGCTGAACGTGGAAGTAGGTCGCGATGTGCAGCTTGACGATCTGCTGAAGGATTACGACGCCGTGTTCCTGGGCGTAGGCACTTATCAGTCCATGCGCGGTGGTCTGGAAAACGAAGATGCGCCAGGCGTGTACGATGCGCTGCCGTTCCTGATTGCGAATACCAAACAGCTGATGGGCTACGGCGAAACGGCCGATGAGCCGTTCGTTAGCATGGAAGGCAAACGCGTGGTGGTGCTGGGCGGCGGTGATACCGCGATGGACTGTGTGCGTACGTCTATTCGTCAGAACGCGGCGCACGTCATCTGTGCCTATCGTCGTGACGAAGAGAACATGCCTGGCTCTAAGCGCGAAGTGAAAAACGCGCGTGAAGAGGGCGTGGAGTTCCAGTTCAACATCCAGCCTCTGGGTATTGAAGTGAATGCCAACGGTAAAGTGAGCGGCGTGAAGATGGCGCGTACGGAGATGGGTGCGCCGGATGCGAAAGGCCGTCGTCGCGCGGAGATCGTTGCCGGTTCTGAACACGTGATCCCGGCTGACGCCGTAGTGATGGCGTTTGGTTTCCGTCCTCACAGTATGGAATGGCTGGCGAAGCACAGCGTCGAGCTGGATTCGCAGGGCCGCGTGATTGCGCCGGAAGGCAGCGATAACGCGTTCCAGACCAGTAACCCGAAAATTTTCGCCGGTGGTGATATCGTTCGCGGTTCTGACCTGGTGGTCACGGCGATTGCCGAAGGCCGTAAAGCCGCTGAAGGGATTATGAACTTCCTGGAAGTGTAAGAGATAAGCCGGATGGTGCAGACCATCCGGCTTTTTAACGCGGCTAACAACGGACTGAATATCGTTAGCGGTGCCAGGCCTTATAACGCTACCGCGTCATATGGCGAAACATTATTTCGTAATGATTTTCCAGCTCAGATCGCTTTCCAGTTGCGTAATGTCCGCAGTGTTTCTGAATGCGTTATCTCTCAGGACGGGGAAAACCGTCACCCTGAAGCTCATCTGCTGAACTAAAGGAACCTGGTTGTTCTCTACCGCCACTACGGTTTCGTTATTTCTCAAATATAACGACTGTTCACCATCACTCTCAGGCGTTAAGTTAACCTGGTCGCCTGTTTTACCCACATTGTAATTTTTACCATCAACGATCATGTTGTCGATTTTGATCGCGACCCCGCCCTTTTCACCAAAGAGAAAACGACCTTTTTCGCCGGATGCCCCCTGGAGCAGCACGCCGATCTGGTGTTTTTCGGGGCAGTAAACATTCACATTGACTTCGCGCTCCGGCATTTTGTGCCAGTCCTGCTGCGTCGTGACAATGTTTTCACGCTGTAGTTGGTGGTAATCCACCACGGACTGCGAGAGGGTTATCTGACAGTCCTCGGCAAACGCCATCGCGGGTAAACAGAACGCCAACAGCCCGGCGAGTGTCATTTTTCGCTGAAATCTCATCGGCATACTCCGTTCACTTCCTCATAGAATGCGTCTTCATCTCGCTTATCACTGAGGGTGAAATCGATCTGACACAGTTGTTTGTTGTTGTCGTCCATCGCATATAGCGCGTCAAGCTGATCGGCATCGTTCAGGAAGACGTGACCGTCATCTACGGTGGTCACGATGTAGTGACCTTTGCCGTCAACAATCGAAATACCTTTTGCCAATGGTGTGCCATCGGTACGCTTCACACGCAACATTACACGACGACTGTTGAGCACTTTAAAGGTCACTTCACTGACAGATGCATGCCCCGCAGCCACGTATTTGGTCCCGTTCGCGAGAGTCATACTTTGAGGCAGTTTGTTCGCATCAACTTCAAGACGAGAGTTACGCCATTCAATCAGCCCCGGCACCACGGCTTGTCCCCAGCGATCCGTCCAGACGGTTCCCTGTGGGGTAGAAATCTCTATCCCGCTCTTAGGCTCGCTCACTTTGGCAATCGCAAAAGTGTCTTTGATGGTATACGGCGAGAAAGTCACGCCATCTTTATGCATCGCGATCCCACCAGACAGCGAGGCATTATAGTTGCGGTTGTTATTACCGCTGGTGCCGCCGCCCAGGCCAAGCTGGGTATAGTGCAGGTTCGTCGTGATATTTCCGTTAAAGCTGTTTTCGTGAGATTCATCATCGCGGTCAGCAGAGATGTAGTAATTGGTGTTATCACCAATGCCTCCGCTGTTCGCAACGCCATAGCTGGTGCTGTCACCCTGCTTACGCATATAGGTGCTCAGGCTTTGTGAACCGCCGAGAGGAATACTCACATTGATATAGAGCAGGTCATCATCCTGTTCATCATCACTATCATTGTTCCCTACCGAAGTCTGCCAGTTCACGTTCACAGAGGCGTATTTGAAGGTTTTACCCCATGTCAGCAACAGGTAGCGTGAGTCAGGCTCATCACCAGCGCTCTGGTTGTAGTTAAACCCGGCGCTGAAAGCGCCCGCCATTTCAGTCGAGAAGCTGATATTGCCTGAATAGACGTTATCGCTGGCTTCAAAATCATCGTCCATTGCTTCGGTCAATTCACGGTAGCCGCCGCTGTAATGCGTCGCGCTTGCAGAGAGTCCGAAGTTTTCGCCCAGCGCCAAATCACTCTGCAATTCCGTCTTCAGGCCGCTGTTGCTGTCGCCAAATTTCGATTTACTGGCTGCGGCACTCGTTGAAATCCCCCAGCGATCGGTTAACCTAAACTCGGTTCTGCCGCCTACGGCTTGATAGTCTTCCGCTGCCGCACCGGACGCCATGAAGTTCATCCATGGCAGGATCCGCCAGCCATCAGAAACGTTCACGACCATCGGATCATCATAATCACTTTCAATGTCGCGCACCTGACCGGCTGAGATTGTCAGACCTTGCGGACGCGACAGTTGCTGCGATCTCACCGACGCGGCAGGCACGATAAAGTGGCTGCTGGAGCCATCCGTCTCGACCACGGTGACATCCAGGTCCACATTGCTACGGACCATTGGCACATCGTCCAGCTTGAAGGGACCGGCTGGCACTAACGTACTGAAAATAACCTGCCCGCTTTGACGAATCTCAACGCGGGCTTGCGGGGTACGTGCGATGCCGGAGACACTCACGCCACTGCCCTGCTTTTGCAAGCCAGTCGTGGGCATCAACTGAACGCCCAAAATGGGGGCACCGCTCAGTACCTGCGATGAGGCGTTAATTTCACCGACCTGCATGGTCAGACGCTGAGGCACAAACACATGCTCGGCGTAGGTGTAGATGCTCTCTGCATTCCTTTTCCCCTGATCATCCGTCAGGATATAACGGCTGCGCAGCGACCAGTCCAGAGCATTAAAACCTGCCTCCAGACTCGCCTGCGAGTATCGATTGCTTTCGCTGCTACCGTATTCATTACGGGTGCTAAACAGGGAATAATTCAGGAGTCCAGCGGTTCCCCCGTGCTGGAAGTTTTTAACGTCCGCCGTCAGGCTGTTAATGGCTTCCTGAGGTAAAAACAGTTCCACCGCTTCCTGGTTAGGCAGTGAGTTAACAACGGCCTGCGCATAATCGCTGCGAATATCGTGGCACGTTTCACTGGCTTTTAATGGAACAGGCATGATGCCTGCAAATTCAAGAAAATCATTATCAATACACAGTACACCCTCTTCATTGAAGCGTACTGCCGCGGTGCCACGACCTTTGCCATTCACTTTAATCTGTACGGAGTGAGTACCCGGGAGGAAGCGCGGGGCTTCTGCAAAGTAATGGTTGAGATCCATGCTTAAACCACGGGATTTAATGATCCCCGTGTCAAACGTCACTTCCCTCGCCTGGAGGGAAGTTGAATTCAGTAATACCAGAGGCAGCGTGCCGCAAAGGATGGCGCGGACACAAAGTGCAAGGCGGCTTTTTTTACACACCGTCATATCCCTATTTTATTTATTCAAGTCCGAAATAAAGCTTGGTACTTCAACCCCATAGCGGCTTGCTGGGAAAAACTTCACCTTGTTATCACTCACCGGCGTTTTATCTAAAGTCGTGGTGAGCGTTTCACCCGGCAGGATGTAGGTTTTAGACAGCGAGCCAGCCGCACCCGAGGGCTGAGTTACCACTTTTTGCGCCAGACGAACGACGTATTTGCTCGGGTTGTTGACCTTCAGTGATTTGCCGTTGGCACTCCACTTCAGCTCTTTCCAGGCGTCCGTCACAACCGCGAGTGATTTTGGACGGATAAGCACGGGAATATCCTGGCGGATGTTAATACCAATTTTTATTTTTTTATCATCGCTTTTTGGCGGAATGCCTTCAAAAGTGACACGTTTATAATGCTCGACGCTCAGAGGCTCTTTTGTCTGCAATATAAAACGAAGCTGCTGGGTTTGCCCCGGCTCCAGACGAACAACAGGCTGCGTAGCAATCAGCTTCAACCCTTTATCGTCAGGAAGGTCCACGACATTGGTATACAGCAGTGACGGAAAGCTATCCGTATTTTTGACGTTAATGATTCCACTGTGCGTTGCTTCGTCAATAACGAGCAGACTGGTTTCGGGAACCATCCCGGCGGCATGCCCAGAAAATTGCACTGAGAATAATGCAGCAGTAATTAATGTGTTTAATAATACACTTTTAAAGCATGACATATGAATAAATCCTTAGAAGCGACAACAATACAATCCATGTCTATCGTGCTGTTAAAAAGAGAATAAACGCATGATTTATTTACTCTCTGGGTTTATTTAACCCACGTTATTTAACTGTACCGCAATCCACTACGCCACCGCGGCCTGGTAGGCCTACTGACATTTCAGTGCTGGGGTATCTGGAGTTCATGTAGAAACAACGCAAGGAGACTAAGCCGAGGCGAGTAAAACCTTTTTCACCTGTTATTCCTTAACATATGCGAATATTATGCTGGTACAGATGTGTCAATAATCGATGACAGCCTCCAGCATTGGTTATCATAATATTATTTTTATAAATACATGCAATTTAGCATTATTAATTAATAAATTAAGAACCACTCATAAGATATGGCATAACTATAAAATCAGAAGTTTCAATGAAAAAAATGGATTATATTATTCACAAAAGTTATGAGTTTGCGCTTCAAATTTTCATTTTAATGTGTTCGAAATAAAAAAACATATGCATTATCAATTACAAAATAAAAACCCGGGCAAAATTTTCCCAAAAAAAAACCAGCCAGGTAATGTTAACTGTCTGGTTTATAACGAAGCTGAATCTATTTAACGACGCGTAGCGCCGGGCGCCCCCCACGCGGTGGTGGGTCGTCATCCGGATCGTTATCGTCGGCATGGTCCGGCTTATCACCATCAATAATGGACATGACCGTTTCACTTTCTGAATCGGGTGCTGACTCATCATCGTTCAGGCTGGCAACATCTTCATCATAAGCCGCTTCCGGCTCGAACATGGTGCCGGCACCGTTTTCACGGGCGTAGATGGCCAGTACCGCTGCCAGCGGAACGGAAACCTGACGCGGCACACCGCCAAAACGCGCGTTGAAGCGCACTTCGTCGTTTGCCAGTTCCAGGTTGCCCACCGCACGCGGCGCAATGTTCAGTACAATCTGTCCATCACGTGCGTATTCCATCGGCACCAGCACGCCCGGCAACGTCACATCCACAACCAGGTGCGGCGTGAGCTGGTTATCCAGCAGCCATTCATAGAAGGCGCGCAGCAGATACGGACGGCGTGGTGAAAGTTGTGACATTTCCACAGTCATTAGCCTCGGCCGAGACGCATTTCACGTTCCGGTTCAGTTAAGGATGCCAGGAAAGAGTCGCGTTCAAAGACGCGAGTCATGTAGCCTTTCAGCTCTTTCGCGCCAGGGCCGCTGAACTCTACGCCCAGGGTTGGCAGACGCCACAGCAACGGAGCCAGGTAGCAATCCACCAGGCTGAATTCGTCGCTCAGGAAGAAAGGTTTTTGACCAAATACCGGCGCAATCGCCAGCAGCTCTTCACGCAGCTGCTTACGCGCAGCATCCGCTTCTGAAGAGGAGCCGGTGACGATAACGTTCATCAGCGAGTACCAGTCTTTCTCGATACGCTGCATGTACAGGCGGCTTTCACCACGCGCAACAGGATAAACAGGCATCAGTGGCGGATGCGGGAAACGCTCATCCAGGTATTCCATAATGATACGGGATTCCCACAGGGTCAGCTCGCGATCCACCAGCGTCGGTACGCTTTGGCTCGGGTTGAGATCGATCAGATCCTGAGGCGGGTTATCCTTTTCCACATGCTCGATCTCAAAACTGACACCTTTCTCGGCCAGCACGATACGAACCTGATGGCTATAAATGTCAGTAGGACCAGAAAACAGCGTCATTACCGAACGTTTGTTGGCAGCGACAGCCATGAAAACCTCCAGGTATATTCAGAATTTTTACTGCTACCAGCCCAACGGGGCCAGCCAGATGATGTATCGCCCATCCCAGAGAAGACACATTGTTCAAGAATCGAACAAAAATCGAGTATTCACCGATATTTGGGCAGAAAATTGGATGATAGTTTACCAGATTTTGATGGCTTTGTGGTGAGGGGATTCCGGAAATGTGGAAAAAGAGAAGATATATGAAATGTTACTGTGGATAACCTGCGCATTATCCATAAAAAAACCCGCCGAAGCGGGTTTTTCGCCAATCGTTCTGCGTAAGCAGAATGGATTAACGTTTGGAGAACTGTGGACGACGACGTGCTTTACGCAGACCCACTTTCTTACGTTCAACCTGACGAGCGTCACGAGTAACGAAGCCAGCTTTACGCAGTTCAGAACGCAGGGATTCGTCGTACTCCATCAGAGCGCGGGTGATACCGTGACGGATCGCACCTGCCTGACCGGAGATACCACCACCTTTAACGGTGATGTACAGATCCAGTTTTTCTACCATATCAACCAGTTCCAGCGGCTGGCGAACTACCATGCGGGCAGTTTCGCGACCGAAGTATTGTTCCAGAGAACGCTGGTTGATTACGATTTTACCACTGCCCGGTTTGATGAAAACGCGAGCTGCGGAACTTTTGCGGCGACCAGTGCCGTAGTATTGATTTTCAGCCATTGCCTATAATCCCGATTAGATGTCAAGAACTTGCGGTTGCTGTGCCGCGTGGTTGTGCTCGTTGCCTGCGTAAACTTTCAGTTTACGGAACATAGCACGACCCAGCGGGCCTTTTGGCAGCATGCCTTTAACCGCGATTTCAATCACACGCTCAGGACGGCGGGCAATCATCTCTTCAAAGGTCGCTTCTTTGATACCACCGATGTGGCCGGTGTGGTGGTAGTACATTTTGTCAGTACGCTTGTTGCCGGTAACAGCAACTTTGTCAGCGTTCAGAACGATGATGTAATCACCGGTATCAACGTGCGGAGTGTATTCCGCTTTATGCTTACCGCGCAGGCGACGAGCCAGTTCAGTAGCCAGACGGCCCAGAGTTTTACCGGTCGCGTCAACAACATACCAGTCGCGCTGTACGGTTTCTGGTTTAGCTGTAAAAGTTTTCATTAAAAGCTTACCCAAATAATAAGTTACACGTTGGTGAACACCCAAACGTTTAGTCAGTTGAGGTTCACACGACAAAGTCCGGCAAACCTACCCCTTCGAATAGCACATGCCGACACATAGAAAGTTTCGGGAAAAAAACCTTCTCGTAACGTGGGGTCGCAAGATTATAGAGAAGTTGAGGTCAAAGATCGACCCTTAAATGTGATTTGGAATGGGTTTTTCGGGGTCAGGTATTGTGCGGTCTGGTGCCCTCACCCCCAGCCCCTCTCCCACGGGGAGAGGGTAGCGTTTGTTAAGGCCTGGTGCCCTCACCCCCGGCCCCTCTCCCACGGGGAGAGGGGAGTATTTATGGCATATGCTCACGCTTGAGGTACTCCTCGCTCTGCATCTCTTGCAGGCGCGACAGGCAGCGCTGGAACTCAAACTTCAGGCGCTCGCCCTGATAGATCTCATATAAAGGCACCTCGGCGCTGACCACCAGTTTAACGTGACGCTCGTAAAACTCATCTACCAGCGCGATGAAGCGGCGCGCTTCGCTCTCCATGAGCGGGGTCATGACGGGTACATCCCACAACATAACGGTATGGAACAGACGCGAAAGGGCAATGTAGTCATGCTGGCTGCGGGCATCCACACACAGCGTGGCAAACGAGACGGCCAGCGTCTGGTTCTCTACGCCAAGCGTCGGCAATGGACGATGATTAATCTCCAGCGCTGGCGCGTTACCCCGCGGCGCACCCGCCAGGGCCAGCCACAGTTTATCCATCTCGCGGGCGGTGTCGGCATTCAAAGGCGAAAGCCACAGGTGCGCCTGCGTCAGCGTACGCAGACGATAATCGACACCGGCATCGACGTTCATGATGTCGCAGTGCTGTTTAATAGCGTCAATGGCTGGCAGGAAACGCGCCCGCTGGAGACCATTGCGATAAAGCTCATCCGGCGGGATATTTGAGGTCGCTACCAGGGTGATCCCACGCGCAAACAGCGCTTTCATGAGTCCCCCCAGCAGCATGGCGTCCGTAATATCGGAAACAAAGAATTCGTCGAAGCAGAGCACGTCGGTTTCCGCCTTAAAGCGGTCCGCCACGATTTCCAGCGGGTCAGTTTCACCCTGGAGCGCCGTCAGCTCTTCATGAACCCGCAGCATAAAACGGTGAAAGTGCAGACGCTGCTTACGCGTGCCGGGCAGGCTCTGGTAGAACATATCCATCAGCCAGGTTTTACCCCGTCCCACGCCGCCCCACATATATAAGCCACGAACCGGTGCGTTTATCATAGGCTCTTTTTTGCCCAGTAAACGGCCGAATGCCGCCTTCAGCCCACTGCTCTGCACCGCATCGGCGGGTTTCGCCAGGTGTTCCTGATAAATCGTGTCCAGGCGGTTAACCGCTTCACGCTGGACATCATCCGGCTGGTGTGTGCCCTCACTCAGGGCCAGTTGGTAACGCGATGAAGGGGACAGGTTTTGCATGATGTTGTTGTTATTCCTTTAGTTAAACCTCACCAGCGCGCGTGGCTGATGAAAAAAAGGCCGTTCTACACTACGCGATGATACGTCAGGATTCCACTTCTGCGGAAATAGCGGTTATAGTGGCATAATCAGGCACAGGCAGGAGCCGAGCCAACACCCTACGGAACAACAAGACAACGGGAGAAGTTCATGACCTGGGAATATGCGCTAATCGGTTTAGTCGTCGGCATCATCATTGGTGCTGTGGCCATGCGTTTCGGTAACCGCAAATTGCGTCAGCAGCAGTCACTGCAATACGAACTGGAAAAGAACAAAGCCGAACTGGAAGAATATCGCGAAGAGCTGGTCAGCCACTTTGCCCGTAGCGCTGAGCTGCTGGACAACATGGCGACAGATTATCGCCAGCTCTACCAGCACATGGCGAAAAGCTCCAGCAGCCTGCTGCCGGAAATGACCGCGGAGACCAACCCATTCCGCAATCGTCTGGCGGACTCTGAAGCCGGTAACGATCAGGCACCGGTTCAGATGCCACGCGACTATTCAGACGGCGCGTCCGGCCTGCTGCGCGGTGGCGTAAAACGCGATTAATCGCACAACCTGAATAAATTTTACGGGCGCACCTTAAGCGCCCGTCCTTTCTTCCCGTCCCCAGCTATTATTTAGTCAAACACCTCATTGTTCAGCGGTTGAAAATTCAATAACATCAAGATGTTTTTGGGGCCGTTCTTTTTCATTCCAGGATACGAGAGTCAGCATCGATGAAGAAAAAAAACCAGCTGTTGAGCGCCTTAGCGTTAAGTGTCGGGTTATCTCTCTCGGCCTCCTTCCCTGCCAGTGCGGCACTGCCTTCGCAGGTGCCAGGACAAGAAGCCATTCCCAGCCTCGCGCCAATGCTTGAGAAAGTACTGCCTGCGGTGGTCAGCGTTCAGGTGGAAGGGACGACCCGCCAAAGCCAGCGCATTCCCGAAGAGCTGAAGAAATATTTTGGCGAGGACGCGCCGGATCAGCAGGCCCAGCCGTTTGAAGGTCTGGGCTCAGGGGTGATTATCGACGCGGCCAAAGGCTATATCCTGACCAATAACCACGTGATCAGCCAGGCTGATAAAATCAGCGTTCAGCTAAACGATGGCCGGGAGTTTGACGCCAAACTGATCGGCGGTGACGATCAGAGTGATATCGCCCTGTTACAGGTGCAAAACCCCAGCAACCTGACCCAGATCGCCATTGCAGATTCCGATAAACTGCGCGTCGGTGATTTTGCTGTCGCGGTCGGTAACCCGTTCGGTTTAGGCCAGACCGCCACCTCCGGGATTGTCTCCGCTCTGGGGCGCAGCGGCCTGAATCTCGAAGGGCTGGAAAACTTCATCCAGACCGATGCCTCCATCAACCGGGGCAACTCCGGCGGTGCGCTGCTTAACCTGAACGGTGAGCTGATCGGCATCAACACCGCTATCCTCGCGCCAGGCGGCGGCAGCATCGGGATTGGTTTTGCCATTCCGAGTAACATGGCGAAAACCCTGTCTCAACAGTTAATTCAGTTTGGCGAGGTTAAGCGCGGGCTGCTGGGCATCAAAGGCATGGAAATGAGCGCCGATATCGCCAAAGCCTTTAAGCTCAACGTGCAGCGCGGGGCGTTTGTCAGCGAAGTGCTGCCCAACTCCGGCTCTGCGAAAGCGGGCGTGAAATCCGGCGACGTTATTGTCAGCCTGAACGATAAACCGCTGAGCAGCTTCGCTGAATTGCGTTCACGTATTGCCACCACGGAGCCAGGCGCTAAAGTGAAGCTGGGCCTGATCCGCGAGGGCAAACCGCTGACCGTGGAAGTGACGCTGGACAAGAGCACCTCCTCTTCCGCCAGTGCCGAACAGATCTCCCCGGCGCTACAGGGCGCTACGCTGAGCGACGGCCAGCTTAAAAACGGCACGAAAGGCATCTCTGTCACCACCGTTGAAAAGAGTAGCCCGGCCGCGCAGGCAGGTTTACATCAGGACGATGTGATCGTGGGCGTGAATCGCACTCGCGTGCAGTCTATTGCCGAAATGCGTAAGGTGCTGGAGAGTAAACCGGCGGTCATTGCCCTACAAATTATCCGTGGCAACGACACCCTCTACATTTTACTGCGTTAACCATTTGCGACTCCGGGCATCGCCGCTGCGTGTGATGTCCGGATAACTCATGTTATGCTGCAAACCGTTCCTTTTTTAACGACACACGCATCATGCTTTTAAAGCTCTTTCGTTCAATTGTCATTGGTTTGATCGTTGCCGGCCTGCTTCTGGTGGCTATGCCATCTTTACGCCAGTTCAACAAACTGTCGGCTCCCCAGTTCGACAGCACGGATGAAACGCCTGCGACGTACAATCAGGCGGTACGCCGTGCCGCCCCCGCCGTGGTTAACGTCTATAACCGCGGGCTTAACAGTTCCGCTCATAACCAGCTGGAGATCCGCACGCTCGGTTCCGGTGTGATCATGGATGACCGGGGTTACATCATCACCAATAAACACGTCATTAACGATGCCGACCAGATTATCGTCGCCTTGCAGGATGGACGTGTCTTTGAAGCCCTGCTGGTGGGGTCGGACAGCCTGACCGATCTGGCGGTGCTGAAGATCAACGCCACGGGCGGTCTGCCGACTATCCCGATTAATCGCAAACGAACGCCGCACATCGGCGATGTGGTGCTGGCGATTGGTAACCCGTACAACCTGGGTCAGACCATCACTCAGGGGATCATCAGCGCGACCGGTCGAATCGGCCTGAACCCGTCAGGAAGGCAGAACTTCCTGCAAACCGATGCCTCCATCAACCACGGTAACTCCGGCGGCGCACTGGTCAACTCCCTGGGCGAACTGATGGGCATTAACACCCTCTCCTTCGACAAGAGCAACGACGGCGAAACGCCAGAAGGGATTGGCTTTGCCATTCCGTTCCAGCTGGCGACCAAGATTATGGATAAGCTGATCCGCGATGGCCGCGTGATCCGTGGCTACATTGGTATCGGCGGGCGTGAAATCGCGCCGATGCATACTCAGGGCGGTGGTATCGATCAGATCCAGGGGATTGTGGTCAACGAAGTGGCCCCTGGCGGCCCGGCGGCTAATGCGGGTATCCAGGTGAACGACGTTATCCTTTCCGTCAACGGCACGCCAGCGGTCTCTGCGCTGGAAACCATGGACCAGGTGGCTGAGATTCGCCCTGGCTCCATCATCCCTGTTGAAGTCATGCGTAATGACAAGAAGCTGACGATTCAGGTCACGATTCAGGAATACCCGGCCACTAACTGACGGGCATAAAAAAACGGAGCTTAACGCTCCGTTTTTTTTACCGGGACAAGATCACTTGTTAACGAACTCTTCGCCCAGCGTAATATCTTTCTTCAGCGTATCCAGCATGCCTTCCATCGCGTTTTGCTCAAACGCGCTCAGCGTGCCGATAGACTTACGCTCTTCAACACCGTTTTTACCCAGCAGCAGCGGCTGAGAGAAGAAGCGCGCGTGTTCACCGTCGCCTTCAACATAGGCGCATTCAACAACGTCTTTTTCACCCTGCAATGCGCGAACCAGAGACAGGCCGAAACGTGCCGCCGCCTGGCCCATAGACAGGGTTGCAGAACCGCCACCCGCCTTCGCTTCCACCACTTCGGTGCCTGCGTTCTGAATACGTTTGGTCAGGTCAGCCACTTCCTGCTCGGTGAAGCTCACGCCCGGGATCTGCGACAGCAGAGGCAGGATGGTCACGCCAGAGTGACCGCCGATAACCGGCACTTCCACTTCCGTTGGCTGCTTGCCTTTCAGCTCAGCCACGAAGGTATTGGAACGGATAATATCCAGCGTCGTCACGCCGAACAGTTTGTTCTTGTCGTAAACGCCTGCTTTCTTCAGCACTTCTGCTGCGATGGCCACGGTGGTGTTCACCGGGTTGGTGATGATACCGATGCATGCTTTCGGGCAGGTTTCAGCGATCTGCTGAACCAGGTTTTTCACGATGCCCGCGTTGACGTTAAACAGGTCTGAACGATCCATACCCGGTTTACGCGCGACGCCCGCAGAGAT
Organism: Enterobacter cloacae complex sp. IR5418; assembly: GCF_049238105.1. Taxonomy (NCBI): domain Bacteria; kingdom Pseudomonadati; phylum Pseudomonadota; class Gammaproteobacteria; order Enterobacterales; family Enterobacteriaceae; genus Enterobacter; species Enterobacter cloacae complex sp. IR5418. The sequence goes on from NZ_JBMKHS010000007.1 coordinate 146,117, forward strand.
CAGCACCACGTCGGCACCCTGCAACGCAGGACGCGCATCTTCACCGGAGAAGCCTTTGATTTTCACAGCTGTCGGGATGTGGCTCAGGTCAACCGCCACACCTGGGGTAACCGGGGCAATATCGTACAGGGAGAGTTCTGAGCCTGAAGGCAGTTGGGTTTTCAGTAGTAGGGCAAGCGCCTGGCCGATACCACCAGCAGCGCCGAGGACTGCGACTTTCATCCTAAACTCCTTATTATGGTTAACTTAAGTATCTGTAACTCCGTTGCGGCGACCATAATTCAGCACGTCATTAATTACAATTTTCATCGCTAAAGAATTTGAGGTCGCACGTCTTTCGCCTTCACCTGAATGCTATCGGGCTATGGGCAAACAACGAATTAAGAGGGGGTTACAATACACCCTGCCACGCCACCAAAACAACATCATTTTGATAACATTTAATTTACTTTTAAGCTTATTTGCGCGGCGTGACCCAGGCATGTTTTCCGATAACGAAATCTGATAAAATCACTCCCTTTCATAACATTATTTCAGCCTGGTGTCAGGTAGATAATTTGCATAAAAATTCATCCACATGCATAATAATGTTGTTTCTATCGTCATATTCCGGGTGACTTATGCGAAGCTCGTCTAAGCAAGAAGAATTAGTAAAGGCGTTTAAAGCGCTGCTCAAAGAAGAGAAATTCAGTTCTCAGGGAGAAATTGTTCAGGCGTTGCAGGAACAAGGCTTCGACAATATTAACCAGTCGAAGGTCTCTCGCATGTTAACCAAGTTTGGTGCAGTGCGTACGCGCAACGCCAAAATGGAGATGGTCTATTGCCTGCCTGCTGAACTTGGCGTGCCGACGACCTCCAGCCCGCTGAAGAACCTGGTTCTGGACATCGACTATAACGATGCCGTGGTCGTGATCCACACCAGCCCAGGCGCAGCACAGCTGATCGCTCGCCTGCTGGATTCGCTGGGTAAAGCAGAGGGGATCCTCGGGACTATCGCCGGGGATGACACCATTTTTACAACCCCGGCAAACGGTTTCTCCGTGAAAGACCTCTACGAAGCGATTCTGGTTCTGTTCGAACAAGAGCTGTAATTGTCTGCCCCGTAGCCTCTGGCTGCGGGGATCCTTCTGCTGTTACCTCGTTTTACCCTGCTTTTCTCTGCCTGCTACTTTTGCAAATAGTGCTTTTTACCGTCCATTAACATTCACCCAGTGAATGATCTGCCGCAAAATCGCACTAAAAATCAAATTCACTTATCTTTTTGATTTTTAAATCAAAAAATCTTTACCTTTCACCTTGCAACGCACTTTTTATGCATTCTCGTTATAAAAATTGATTTTTTTAACACGTAATAACAGGCGCAACCATTAGTCTGGTATTAATTTTTTGCGTGATTAGTGTATACTTGATTTTGTGATGAGGGTCACAGAACAAAGACCCCAGTAAAATAATTGACGAGGTAAATAATCATGAAAATCAAAGCCACTGTAGCTGCCCTGAGCGTACTGTCAGTCCTGTCATTCGGTGCGTTTGCAGCCGACACCATTAATGCCGAACAGGCACAATCCCGTCAGGCTATCGGGACTGTTTCTGTTGGTGCCATCGGTACTTCTCCGATGGACATGCACGAAATGCTGAACAAAAAAGCGGAAGAACAGGGTGCGTCATCCTATCGCATCATCGAAGCGCGCAGTGGTGATCACTGGCACGCTACCGCAGAACTGTACAAATAAACCCTCGTCGTATCTCATCATACGACTTGCCCCTGACCTCCCGGTCAGGGGCTTTTTTATGAATGACGCACGTTAAAACGCAGTTGTCCTTCCAGTTCCTCCTCCGCTTCATCAAACAATAAAATCAATGCGCCAAAGCGTCTGCGCAGTTTTTCAGGCAGATGGATAAACTCGATCTCCAGCGGTAACGGCAGCCGATCGCCGGTCACTATATCCCACAGCATATCAAGATTGTTTACGCTGCCCCGCTCCAGGTCGAACGCCCGAGTAAACTCGCGATAGAAGTCTTCCTGACTCTCAATTTCGTCAAAATCAAAGGTATAAATTTTCATTGCCAGCCACCCGGTACAGGCGGGCGGCAGATGCCGCCCTGTCTATTATAATCCCCCGATATGCAGGGTTTTAACTTCCAGAAACTCCTCCAGCCCCAGCACGGACCCCTCACGGCCCAGCCCGGACTCTTTTACCCCCCCAAACGGCCCCAGCTCGGTCGAGACCGCACATTCATTAATCCCGATCATGCCGCTCTCAATGGCCTGTGAGACGCGGAACACGCGCGAGAGATTCTGGGTATAAAAGTAGGCCGCCAGCCCGAAAGGCGTATTGTTAGCACGCATAACCACTTCGTCTTCCGACGTGAAGCGGAAGCAGGCGGCAACGGGACCAAAGGTCTCCTCTTCTGCCAGCTTCATGCCTTCATGGCAGTCACCGAGCACAGTTGGCATCCAGAAGTTGCCGCCCAGCTCGTGCGGTTTACCGCCAGCCAGCACCGTGGCGCCCTTCGCTACCGCATCTTCGACGTGCTCACGCACTTTATCGACAGCCGAAGGCTCTATCAGCGGGCCGACAACGACGCCCTCGTCCAGACCGTTGCCCACCTTCAGCGCCTTCACCGCATCGGCAAGCTGATTGACAAACTTGTCGTAGACCGTTTCCTGAATATAAAAGCGGTTGACGCTGACACACACCTGTCCGGCGTTACGGAACTTGTTGGCGATCGCGCCTTTGACGGCAGCGTCAATGTCCGCATCCTCAAATACGATATACGGCGCATTACCGCCCAGCTCCATCGACACTTTTTTCATGGTCTCTGCGGAATTGCGAACCAGCGTTTTCCCGACGGCGGTTGAACCGGTAAACGAGATTTTGCGCACGTCATGGCTGGCCATAATGGCGTCGCTAATTTCAGAGGTGCTCCCCGCGACCGCATTCAGCACACCATCCGGCACACCGGCCTGCTTCGCCAGCGTCAGCAGCGCAAAGGCACTCAGCGGCGTGTTGTTTGCAGGTTTGATCACACCGGTACACCCTGCTGCCAGCGCCGGGCCGAGCTTACGGGTGAGCATGGCCATCGGGAAGTTCCATGGCGTGATAGCAGCAACCACCCCGACAGGTTCACGAGTGGCCAGAATACGGGAACCGGGTTTAACCGGAGGAATGATTTCACCGTTGGCGCGCTTGGCCTGCTCGGCAAACCACTGAATGAAGCTGGCAGCGTAGTCCACTTCACCCTCAGCCTCTTTCAGCGGCTTGCCCTGCTCGGTGGTCATCAGCCGCCCGAGCCAGCTTTTGTTCTCGATAATCAGTTCATACCAGCGATAGAGGATCGCGGAACGCTCTTTTGCCGTTTTCGCGCGCCATGCGGGAAAGGCTTTCGTCGCGGCCGCAATAGCCTCTTCGGTTTCGGCTTTCCCTGCTTTCGCCACTTTCGCGACCACCTCGCCCGTGGCCGGGTTTAACACATCAAACGTGGTGTCGAGTGTTTTCCAGATACCGTTAACCAGATAGCCGGTCTGAAAAAGAATACTGTCCTGAAGAGCCTGGGTTGTCATGTGTCCTCCCTTCCTGAATGTTTGAACCTGCAAGAATAAGTATAGCCACAAAAAAACCGACGCTTTTGGCGTCGGTTTTCTCTTCGTTAGCTGTCTGTCAGCGCATTCTGGTAGCGGTGCAGCATAAACACCAGCCGCTCTACCGGCTCGGTAACCTGCGGCGGCGCTTCCCAGACTCGCAGTTTCTCCTGGTAGATATCCAGCTCCTCCAGCAGTTGCTTAAAGTAGCGGCGACGTTTGTCATCACTGGATGCCGATATCACATGGTCCGCCGTTCGCCGTAGCTGGCGGTGGAAAGCGGACAAATCGTCGTTGATCGGCACGGGCGCGTTCCGCAAACGCTGGTGCGCGATAATCATGGTTAACGCCAGCCGGAAGCGGGCCACATCTCCCGGGAATTTATTCAGCAACAGGAACAACTGCTGATAGAGCGCCGGCAGGTGGTTCTCCTTGCGCCGCGCGGTGTTGGTGGTCATGGACGAAACAGCGGCGGATACAAACTGATTCAGCAGCACGCGTCCAGTCCGCGCCTGAGAGTTATCCCGTACCAGCAGGATCACCATCATCGCCAGGAAACACCCCACCAGCTGGCCTAGTGCGCTGTCCAGGAACTGGCTGAAATGGAAGGTCATCGGGTTATCCAGCACGATGATGTTAATCGTACTCGCCAGCGCACCTAACGATCCCAGACGGCGTTTTTGTACCTCTATCCCGATAAAGAACGCCATTACCGCCAGGCTGATGCAGAGCAAAAGCATGCTTTGCTGCGTCGAGGGGATAATCACCAGGAAATAGAGCGCGCCAATGGGTAACGCCGCAATGGTGCCGTACAGAAAATCGATAGCGACCATGCGCGGGTTGGGCAGACGCATCGCCAGCGCGGTGACGACCGCAATCATCACCATCGCGCCGCTACCGGACGTCCAGCCGGTCCACAGCCAGAACAGCGTGCCGAGTATACAGGCCAGAGTGGTACGCCAGAAGTTGACCATCGCATGATGACGCTCGGCGGATTCCGGTTTGATGACCACTTCGCCCTGTAACACCTCTTCTTCCGCCGCACTGATTTTGGTGTTGCTTATCACGCCGCGTTTCAGGAGCAGGTAGCGCGTTGCGGCACCAACCCAGGTATAAATGGTGACTGGCGTATCCCGTTCTCCCGTCCAGGCAATCACACGGCGCATGCGTTTGAGCTGTCGATGCACGTCCTGCACCGTCTCCACGGGCTCGTCAAACAGTTCGCGGAAGGTATCCGTTACCACCTCGGGACGGGTGTTCTGAATCAGGTAGGTTTCACACGCCTGGGTGATCAGCGTTAACGAGACGGTATTGATCGCTTTAAGACGACGATTGGCGCGCTCCCAGCGGGAAGACTCCATATTGAGATTACTGCGCATCCCTTCAAGCGCCTGCGTGCGGCGCACCAGCGCACTCCAGGCCTTGTCGACCTCCTCGCTGTCGCCATGCTTAATGCACAACTGCATCAGCTGGTACTGGGCAACGATCAGCGCATCCAGCTCACGATCCACTTCCTGCTTGATGGATCGCGGAGAGAAAAGCAGATCTGCGACAATCGCGCAGACAATACCAATCACAATCTCACTGCACCGCTCTACCGCGAACTGCGGGGCGAGCAGGGGTTCGGACTGAATGGTGATGATGATAATCAGCGCGGTATAACCCGCCAGCCCCCAGGCGTACGAGTTCTCGACCTTAACCAGGGAAGAGATCCAGGTGCAGAAACCGGCCCAGATACAGCACACGATCAGCATCAGCAGCGGGGTGCGGATCATCAGGATGATAATGGTCAGGGCGGCGATACAGCCGATAAAGGTCCCGATAATACGCAGCATCCCGCGATAGCGGATTGCCCCGGAGTAGGGTTCGCCACCCGCAGCGAAGGCGGGACCGGCGGCGACAATGGCAGCGGTCAGAACGGCCCAGCGCGGCGTTTCAAGCTGGAAGTGAAATCCAATAAACAGCGCCAGCACAATGGCGCATGCCAGCTTCACGGCGAAGCGGATGTGCTGGCTGGCGATGGAAAAAATGCCCATAGTGATTAACCAAACTCGCGCAGGCGGTGGGCGATTTGACGGAAGATGGAGTCCTGACTGGCGTCACGGTCGGTTTCACCGGTGATCACCACCGTCGCCGTGGTGCCTGCGGGCCAGAAGTTGCTCTGCTGCTCATCCAGACGAATGCGTACTGGTACGCGCTGCGCCAGGCGAACCCACTCGAGGTTGGAATCGACGGTCGCCATTCCTTTTGAATCATTGGTACTGCTGGAGTTGGTCACCCCCGCAGCAACGCTGTCCACGGTACCTTTCAGCACCCGGTTGCTGCCGAGCGGCGTGATTTCGGCGCGATAGCCCGGACGCACGCCTTCCAGCTTGGTCTCTTCCATATAGGCGAGGACGTAGAAGGAGTTCTGTTTCACCAGCGCAACGGCGGTTGAGCCGCGCGTGATAAACTCACCCGCATAGACGTTGAGGTTGGTCACCCAGCCATCGGACGGGGCGCGGATAACGGTACGTTCCAGATCGAGCTTTGCCAGATCGCGCGTCGCCTGCGCTTTTGCCAGCTGATGCAGCACGGTTTGCAGCACGTTATTGGACTGGTCAATCTCTTCCCGGGACATGGCCTGGATGCCCAGCTTGTTACGGCGTCCTGCTTCACGGCGTTTTTCAGAGGCCAGCGCGTTGTAATAGGCCACGTCGGCTTCCGCTTCTTCCAGCGCTTTTTGATAGCGCGGCTGGTCGATGGTGAACAGCACCTGATCTTTTTTCACCAGCTGGTTATCGTGAACGTTGACTGCCGTAATAAGACCGGCGACATCGGGCGCTATCGCGACCACCTCCGCGCTGAAACGCGCATCGCGCGTCCACGGGGATTCGGTGTAATAAACCCAGGCGCGAAAAATAGCGATGAACGCCAGGATGACCAGCGCCATAGTGATGGCAGTGCGGGAGATTTTTCTTGTTAGCGTTTTCACATCAACCTCAGACAAACATGCGCGATATTAAATAGAACAGGCAGCAATACAGCGCGGTATTGAACAATGCAGGATGCCAGACGAAATCATAAATCCCGGTAGGGACCAGCACCTTGCGCACCAGCCAGAAGATCGCCAGTGATAAAAGAAGCTCGAAAAATATCGGTGGGAACGACAAACCGAACACCACGATAACGGGAAACAGACTCATGTTGACCTTGATTAAAGAGAGTGCAGGTTACTGGATTTTTAAGCTCGCACCGCCGCAGGAGAGCAAGAATTGCCGGGCGAGAGTGGCGCAGCCGTTATGTAATTAATAATATATTAACGTAACTGTTATGCTGTTATCTATCATATGTGATCTAAATCACTTTTAAGCCAGAGTGAATAATGGAACGTCTTAAACGCATGTCGGTGTTTGCCAAAGTTGTCGAGCAAGGCTCTTTTACCGCCGCAGCACGTCAGCTACAAATGAGCGTCTCATCCATTAGCCAGACGGTGTCAAAACTGGAGGATGAGCTTCAGGTGAAGCTGCTCAACCGCAGCACCCGCAGCATCGGGCTGACGGAAGCGGGGAAAATTTACTATCAGGGCTGCCGTCGAATGCTGCATGAAGTGCAGGATGTTCATGAGCAGCTCTATGCCTTTAATAACACCCCTATCGGCACGCTGCGCATCGGGTGTTCTTCAACTATGGCACAAAATGTTCTCGCTGCCATGACGGCGGAAATGCTGAAAGAGTATCCCGGTTTATCCGTCAATCTGGTCACGGGCATTCCAGCACCGGACCTGATTGCCGATGGGTTAGACGTGGTGATACGCGTTGGCGCATTGCAGGACTCGAGCCTGTTCTCGCGTCGACTGGGCAGCATGCCGATGGTGGTCTGCGCTTCGAAGAGCTATCTGGCACAGTATGGCGTACCGGAAAAACCCGCCGACCTGAGCAACCACTCGTGGCTGGAATACAGCGTACGGCCAGATAACGAATTTGAACTGATTGCGCCGGAAGGGCTTTCCACTAAACTGCTGCCAGAAGGTCGCTTCGTGACCAATGATCCGATGACAATCTCGCGATGGCTGGTGGCCGGGGCCGGGATCGCCTACGTGCCGCTGATGTGGGTGATCAACGAGATCAACAGCGGCGAACTGGAGATCCTCTTCCCGCGCTACCAGTCCGATCCGCGCCCGGTGTACGCGTTGTATACCGAAAAGGACAAGCTGCCGCTGAAGGTGCAGGTCTGTATTAACTATCTGACGGACTATTTTGTGGAAGTGGCGGAGCTGTTTCAGGGCATGCGGGGGAGAAGGAAAGAGTAGGCATTCGCCCCTCACCCTAACCCTCTCCCCAACGGGGAGAGGGGACTGCTCCGTGCGGTCTTTTCTCCCTCGCCCCTTTGGGGAGAGGGCCGGGGTGAGGGGGAAAATTTACGCCGTGCCGCCCACCGTCAGGTTATCAACCTTCAGCGTTGGCTGGCCCACGCCCACAGGCAGGCTCTGGCCCTCTTTGCCGCAAACGCCCACGCCGTTATCCAGCTTCAGGTCGTTACCGACCATGGAAATCTGCTGCATCGCTTCGATGCCGGACCCAATCAACGTTGCGCCCTTCACCGCTTTGGTCACTTTGCCTTTCTCAATCAGATACGCCTCGGAGGTAGAGAAGACAAATTTGCCGGAGGTGATATCCACCTGACCGCCACCAAAGTTTGGCGCGAAGATCCCGTAATCAACAGATTCGATAATCTCCTGCGGCGTGGATTTACCCGGCAGCATGTAGGTGTTGGTCATGCGCGGCATCGGCAGGTGCGCGTAGGATTCGCGACGGCCGTTACCCGTTGGCGCTACGCCCATCAACCGTGCGTTAAGCTTGTCCTGCATGTAGCCTTTCAGCACGCCGTTTTCAATCAGCACGTTGTACTGGCCCGGCGTACCTTCGTCGTCGATAGAAATCGAGCCGCGACGGTCGAGCATGGTGCCATCATCCACCACGGTACACAGTTCGGAGGAGACGAGCTGCCCCATCTGACCGCTGAATACGGACGTCCCGCGACGGTTGAAATCCCCTTCCAGGCCGTGACCGACCGCTTCGTGCAGCAGCACGCCCGGCCAGCCTGCGCCAAGAACCACCGGCAGCGTACCGGCGGGTGCCGCCACGGCAGACAGGTTAACCAGCGCCATGCGCACGGCTTCTTTCGCCCACGCATCCGCGCGGGCTTCGCCATCAACATCGCCCAGGAACCAGTCATAGCCAAAACGACCGCCGCCACCGCTTGAGCCGCGCTCGCGCTTGCCGTCGTCTTCCACCTGAACGCTGATGGAAAGACGCACCAGCGGACGCACGTCGGCGGCCAGAGTACCGTCTGTCGCCGCCACCAGTATCAGTTCATAGACCCCGCTCAGGCTGGCAGAAACTTCCTGCACGCGCTTGTCCGCTGCGCGAGCCACTTTGTCCACGCGACGCAGGATGTCCAGCTTCTCTTCACGGCTCATGCTTTGCAGCGGATCGATGCTGGTATAGAGCGCGGTGTGTTGCACTTCGCCCAGCGTTTTCACGCGACCGTCGCCGGTATCGCGCACAATGGTTCGAGCCGCCTGCGCGCTCTGTTCCAGCGCGGCCAGGCTTATCTGGTCTGCATAGGCAAAACCGGTTTTTTCGCCGCTGACGGCGCGTACGCCGACGCCCTGATCAATGTTATAAGAGCCATCTTTAATGATGCTGTCTTCTAAAACCCAGGATTCGTGATAGCTCGACTGGAAATAGAGATCGCCGTAGTCGAGGCGGCGTTCGGTCAGTTGACCAAGAATGGAGAACAGGTCCTGATGGCTCAGGCCGTTCGCTGCGAGCAAATGTTCACTTACCAGGTTCAGACTCATCGTATTGCTACTCGTTCGTTGCCGCCAGTGGCGGTATAAAGATCGTATTTATTGAGAGTGAGGCAATTACCTGCCCACGTCAAATCATTGCTGTGCTTCTTTGCGCGGCTGGCGCAGCACTTCATTAATCTGTGGTTTATCAACCGGCCCGGTAATGCGATAGCGCAGAATCGAGACTTTACTCCACAGCGGTCCCAGCACTTTGCTGGCGGCAAATACCGCCGCCCCGACGATCGGATTGACCACAAAGGCTGCCGCAACGCCCACGCTTGCGGAAATCTCCGGCGCCACCACGGCTTCCATATCCAGCTCGCGGCGCACGAGATCCACTGACCCTTTCATCGCGATATCCGCTTCCAGGCCGTCCACCAGCGTGTCGTCGGTGTGCAGAACGCCGTCTTTGATCCACGCCGTGCTGCGAATGGAATCGTAGTAGAAACCTTCGCTGAAGGTGTCGCTAAAGTCGAAGCGCAGCTTGCGCAGCAGCGCGTCAAAACTCAGCAGACGCAGGATCTGCCCGGCGCGCCCCGTGCTCACATCGGCAATCTCACCCTTACCGAAGTTGGTTTTCAGGATGCCGTTAAGCGAAGCTTCATCCGGCGTCCACGGCGCTGCGCGCCAGTGCAGATCGTAATTCACATCGAACGACGATCCCCGAAGCGGCGTGCTGATACCAAAGAAGTTAGCCGCGGCGTCGAGCTTGTTGCCTTTAATATCGCCTTTCAGCGAGGTGCGCTGTTCACCCGGTTTGTTCACCCATTCGCCTGCGGCAGTCAGGCGGCCAAAGCCGGTATCGACCAGCCCCCCAGAGAGACTCAACGTGTTGCCCTGGATGGCGAAGTCGCCGTCGATACGGCCATATTTTTGCCCCCACAGCCAGCACTCCGCACAGCGCAGCTGGAGATCGGGCCAGCCGCTGAAATCCACGCGCGTGGCCTCGCTTAACGGAGAAGCGCTTGTCGACTGAGCGTGAGATGCCGCAAAGGTCGGGTTGTAATAGAGATAACGGATAGCCGCCTGCCATGGCGCGTTATCGCGCATCGTCAACGAACCGTTAATTTCACGCCCCTGCGCCTCGACCTTTGAACCGTTTACCGTCGGGCTGGAGACAATACTCAGGTTGTTCCACTGCTGCCCACCCAGCGTCAGCGCTGGCGTTCGCAAGGTAATGGACTGCGGGAACTGCGCCGTTTGGTCGACGTTTTGCCCGACACCTTTCTGGAACAGTGCCAGCCACTCGGCGCCATCCATCGGCGGAAGATTCAGTTCAACGCCCGCCTGCTCCGGCAGCGGTGGCGTGGTGCGGCTGTCCGTCGTCCAGATCGCCCTGTCCAGCGTCAGCTTGCGGTTAAGCAGCCAGCGGCTGTTGAAGTGGTTTGTCCCGCCCGCGTTGCCGGTTAGCTCGAAGCTGTTGAGGTTGCCCGCAACCTTGACGTTGACAGGCAATGCTTCACCGCTTTTCTTATTCAGCGGTGCCGGAAGCTGGCTGCTGAGGTTTTTCAGATCGCCCGTAATGTCGACGTTATAACGCGCACCGGCATGATAAGGCAGGTCGATGGCAACTTTGCCATTCCATGACACCGCCCCGTCCACCGCATTCTCAATCGGCTTCGGCAGAACATCCATGCGTGACGGCTGCCAGTTCGCGTCCATATTGACTGCCACCTGGTAGGCTTTATCGCCCTCGGTGGTGGAGAAATCGATATTGACGGGTTGATTGAACCAGGTTGCTTTCAGCGGCTCACTTTTCAGCGTGCCGTTAACAAAGCTGAACTGACCGCTGAGGTTTTTTAGCGTGCTGTCCAGCGGCTTGATATAGAGGCTGTTGTTGTTAAGGCGAACGTCGCCTTTGGCGGTGGTCATTTCACCGTCCAGCGGGATATCCAGATGTAAGCGAGCATTCACATCGCCATCTAACTGCAATTGCTGAAGGGTGGCTGCCAGGGAGTCATTCAGCGGCGTATCTTCAAAGTACGGGCCAACCGCTTTACCCGGTCCCTTGATGTCCGCATCAATCAGCAATTTCTCTTTGGAGTAATCCGGGATGTTTGCCGTCAGGTTGCTTGCCGTCACGCCACCCAGCGCAACGCTGTCCGTCTTCATCCACAGGCCGTCATTGAGGAAGTTGAGTTCAATATCCAGATTCTTCAGCGCGGGCCAGTCCGGCTGGAAGGCATAGGTGGCGTTGCGCAGCGGCACCAGAACCTGGAACTGACCTTCATTATGCTTATACGGGAACAGGTGCGGGTTGCCGCCGTAGACCAGCGTGGCGTTATCCGCCTGACCGCCCTGGATGGCACCGCTGAGATAGTCCACCAGCGCTTTCCCCATCAGGTTTTCCGGGAAGTAGCGCCACGCCTGCGAACCGTCATCCGTGCTGATGCCCGCCAGAATACCCAACCATGGCTCATCACCTTCAGGCTGTAGATAACGGAAATTACCGCGGGCATGTACCGCTTTGGCTTTCACATCGATATCGCGGCCATCAAGCTGAAAACCTTTGTCATTCTTCAGCCAGTTAAGGGTGGCGTTTCCCTTTTCGATCTCCAGTGGCGCACGGAAGACTGTTTCGTACGGCATTTTCGCGTCCTGCATTTCTGCCGTCAGCCTGCCGTTTTCCACGCTTCCTTCCAGCTTACCGCTGAAGTGCTCAGCACCCGGCAGCAGTTTCCACTGTTTCCACGCAAGATTTTTCCATGCCGCCTGAAAACGCGTCTTTTCCGTGGCCTGAAGTGGAATATCGAGTGCCAGACGGTTTATCTGCCCGCTCGGTTGCGTCGCCAGCCAGGTTTCGCCCAGATCCGGGGAGAGTTTTGCGGCCATTGAACGCAGACCTTCGATCGCCGTCAGATCCAGGTTACTGGCGCGGATACGCAATTCGTCGCTGCGTTTGCCGTTTACCCCGCCGACGTACTGCTCCGGCATCCACGCCAGCGTCAGCGCGCCGCGCGGCCAGGGTTTGTTATCCATGGAGATACGCGTATCCGGAATAGCGAACTGCCAGCCGCCCTTTTCCTGCGTGACGTGAGCGGTAAGGTTATCGACGGAAAGTTGATGTTGATGACGTTCACCTTTCCAGCTCGCACCTCCCTGCTTAAGCCAGATATCACCGCTGGCGAACGCGCCGTTCGTCAGGGTCATCCAGCCTTCGAGGCTGAAACGTGCGGTTTCCAGCTGCATGTTCTGCTGAAGCCACTCACCGAGCCACGGCTTCACATCCACGTCGTCCGCCTGTAGCCAAACCCTGCCATTGTTCAGCAGGCCATTGTCGTCCCGCAGATCCATCCGCACCTGCATAACGCCGTGCTGCCCGTTCAGGCTGGAAAGATTCACCTGCCCCTCGGCGCGGTGACGCTCTTTCCCGTTTAGCCAGGTCAGCTGCGGGATTGCCAGCTCGGCGCGCTGACCGGAAAGCGTAATAAAGCTCACTTCGCTGTCGCGCAGATCGAAATGATCGAACTGCCGCAGGAACAAATCGCTGATACGGCTGGTTTCCAGACCACGATCGCTGTCGCCGCTGCGCAGCGGCGTGTTGGTCATCAGCTGAAGTTGCCAGAAGGTGAGATCGCGAAACTGCCAGCGCAGATGCAGCAGGCTTTGCCAGACATCCAGCGCCAGGGTGACGCGTTTGATTTTAAGATGGCCGCCATCTTTCAGGCTGGCGCTGATATCCCGTGCATCAAGCGTCGGGCCAAAGTTCTGCCAGCTTGCTTCGATATGGCTCACGTCCACCGGCAGGCCGGTGGCGGATTCGATTTTGGCCAGGATTTGCGGACGCCAGCTGTCCAGGTGCGGTAAGACGAGACGCAGCCCGCTCACGAGCAGCGCGACAATCACGACCAGCGTTGCCCCAGTAAGCAGTAAAATCCCCGGCAATCGCCTCACGCGTCTCTCCTTGTCAGCCTTTAATCTCGCAGCGAACTGCGTTTACATCATGACGACGTCAAACTGCTCCTGGTTATAGAGCGGCTCAATTTGCACTTTTACCTGTTTGCCGACAAAGATTTCCACTTCCGCCAGCGCGTGCGACTCTTCCCCTTTCAGGGCCTCCGCCACCGCAGGGGAAGCATAGACCAGAAAACGGTCTGAGTCGTAGGCATGATGGACACGGACAATCTCACGCATGATCTCGTAGCAGACCGTCTCCACCGTCTTTACCGTTCCGCGTCCATGGCAGGTTGGACACTCATTACACAGGACATGTTCCACGCTTTCGCGGGTCCGTTTCCGGGTCATTTCCACCAGGCCGAGCTGCGAGAAGCCATTGATGCTGGTTTTCACGCGATCTTTACTCAGTGCCTGCTCCAGGGAGTGCAGCACGCGACGGCGGTGATCTTCATTATTCATATCGATAAAGTCGATGATGATAATGCCGCCCAGATTGCGCAGGCGAAGCTGGCGCGCGATGGCCTGCGTCGCTTCGATATTGGTGTTGAAAATGGTGTCATCCAGGTTGCGATGGCCGACAAACGCGCCGGTGTTGATATCGACGGTGGTCATCGCTTCGGTCTGATCGATGATCAGATAACCACCCGATTTCAGCTCAACCTTACGCTCCAGCGCGCGCTGGATTTCGTTTTCCACGTCATAAAGGTCAAATATCGGCTGGCGGCCGGTGTAATGCTCCAGCAGGCCCGGCATTTCGGGAATGTACTCGGCGGTAAATTCGAGCAACGCTTCATACGTCAGACGTGAGTCCACGCGAATGCGATCAAGCTGCGCATCGGCGAAATCGCGTAATACGCGCTGAGCGAGCGCCAGCTCACCGTACAGCCGGTAGCGGGTCTGGTTGCGTTTTTTACGCTCCATCACTTTGGTCCAGACGCGCTTCAGGTAGGCCGCATCCGAGGCCAGATCTTCTTCGCTGATCCCTTCCGCCGCAGTACGGATAATAAACCCGCCCTGCTCGTCGCAGTAGGCGCTGACCACTTTTTTCAGGCGCTCGCGCTCGCTTTCGCTCTCAATACGCTGTGACACGCCAACGTGCGACGCACCTGGCATAAAGACCAGATAGCGTGAAGGCAGGGTGATGTCGGTGGTCAGACGCGCGCCTTTGGTACCCAGCGGATCTTTTACCACCTGCACCATCAGATCCTGGCCCTGACGCACCAGTTCAGAAATATCACGTACCGCAAACTGCTTTTGCTCTTCGCCAGCCACGCATTCGGTGTGCGGCATAATATCGGAGGCGTGTAAAAACGCTGCCTTATCGAGCCCAATATCTACAAAAGCCGCCTGCATACCCGGTAGTACACGACTGACACGACCTTTGTAGATATTGCCTACGATTCCGCGTCGCGCTTCACGCTCAATATGAATTTCCTGAAGAATGCCACCATCAATGTAGGCCACACGGGTTTCCGATGGCGTTACGTTTACCAACAATTCAGCCGTCATAATTATCCCTTCCCTCACGCAGTGAGTTAAAATTGCTCAGCAACTCATACGTTTCCACCAGCGGTAAGCCGACTACGGCGTGATAGCTGCCATTTATCTTCCTGACAAAACAGCCACCCAACCCTTGAATACCGTATGCACCTGCTTTATCCATAGGTTCACCGCTGGCGATATAGCCGGCGATCTCCTCGTCGGTGAGGACTCTGAACGTCACTTCCGTTACCACAAGGCAATCCAGAACGTACTGGCTGTCCGCCAGCGCCACTGCCGTCATTACCTGATGGGTTTGTCCGGACATGTTACGCAGCATCCGCGCCGCATGGTCTGTGTCGCGGGGTTTCTCAAGCACCTCGCCATTGAGAATGACGATGGTATCCGCACCCAGCACCGGTAAGTCACGCGGCACGCATGCGACGCCCGCCTGCGCTTTTTCACGCGCCAGACGAGAAACATACTGCTGAGCGCTTTCGCCCTCAGCACGTTTTTCTTCGATGCCGGTAACGATGCGTTCGAAGGAGACACCCAACTGCGCGAGCAGTTCCTGGCGACGCGGAGAACCGGAGGCAAGATACAGAGACGTCATAGAAACCTTTTATTGCACGGCAAACTGCTGGCGAATTTTACGCATCAGCAGGAACAGCCACGGCCAGAGCACACCGTTTACTACACTACTCCAGAACACTTCCGGTCGGAAAGAGACGTTGATCACTAAAAACTCTGCCCAGAAAACAACGATATCCGCAGCGAGCGACAACAACATCACCACCAGCGCCTGTTGCCAGAGCGCAAGGTTACGAAAGAGCTGGAATTTGAGTGCGACGAGATACGCAATAATGCTCATGGATAAGGCGCGGACGCCAAGCGTAGAGCCACTGATAAGATCCAGTATGGCACCCATCACAAAACCTGTGCCGACATTTACGCGGTGCGGCAGGGCCAGGATCCAGTAGAGCAAAATGAGCAATACCCAGTTTGGCCGGAAAACAAGAATGTCGTCCGGCCAGGGCATAATTTGCAGCAACAGTGCAACGAGGAATGAGAGCCAGATTACCCAGCGCCCCTGGCTACGATAACTGGCCACTACTGCCCTCCACCCGAAACTTGCGGCGGTGGCGGCGCATCTGGCAGCGGCTGCGTTAACCCTGTCGCCGGAGCCGGTACGGGCGCAGGTGGCCCCATCGCATCCGGCGCAGGCAGCACCTGTGGCATCATCTGCATCAGGCGTTCATTGGCCACACGATGCACATCTTCCGGCGTCATCGGGTTAGCACCGTTACGATCGGCACCCCACAACAGCAGCAGGTAGCGCAAACGCTGCAAGCCAGCCGTTGGACGCGCCTGGATCACGGTGTAGGCACGCTGAGTGTCGAGCTTCACGGAAGAGACAACCGCAACCGGGTAGCCTTCCGGGAAACGACCGCCCAGACCGGACGTCACCAGCACGTCGCCCACGCGGATATCCGTGTTGGCAGGCAGGTGTTCCAGTTGCAGATCGTCGGTACAGCCGTTACCGGCGGCAATCACGCGAATATCATTACGCAGCACCTGAATCGGCAGTGCATGGGTGGCATCGCAAATCAGCAGCACGCGGCTGGTCAGTTTGGCAACCGCCACAACCTGGCCCACGACGCCTTTATCGCTGATCACAGGCTGACCTTCGTAGACGCCGTTCACGCTGCCTTTATCAATCACCACCTGATCGCTGTACGGATCGTTTACGGTGGAGATCACCTGGGTGACCATTTTCTGTTCATCCTGGCGCAGCGGCGAGCCAAGCAGTTCACGCAGACGTGCGTTTTCCTGCTTATATTGCCCCAGCATCAGCAGCTCGCTGTTTTTCAGCAGCAGTTCCTGGCGTAACGCACGGTTTTCGAGTTCGAGCTGGTCACGTGATGAGAGCGTTTGCGACACGGAGTCGAGCAGTTCACGGGGACCATTTGAAATAAAGTAGAAAGGACTGACGGCGGTATCCATGTACGTTCGGATCTGGCTGAACGTACCGAGGCGGCTATCGGCAATAATGACCCCGAGCGCAACCAGAACCGCCAGGATCAGGCGAAACTGTAGCGACGGGCCACGGCTAAAAATTGGCTTCATAGGCTATGCGTATTCTCGCGTCAGAGAGAAAGGGTAGCAAATTGCTACCCTCTCACACCCGACTACTCTTCGCTAAACAAGTCGCCGCCGTGCATGTCGATCATTTCCAGCGCCTTGCCACCACCACGGGCGACGCAAGTCAGTGGATCTTCTGCAACTACGACAGGAATCCCTGTCTCTTCCATTAACAGGCGGTCGAGGTTACGCAGCAGCGCACCACCACCGGTCAGCACCATGCCGCGCTCGGAGATATCGGAGGCCAGCTCTGGCGGGCACTGTTCCAGTGCAACCATCACCGCGCTCACGATGCCGGTCAGCGGCTCCTGCAACGCTTCCAGGATTTCGTTGGAGTTCAGGGTGAATCCGCGTGGCACACCTTCAGCCAGGTTACGACCGCGAACTTCGATCTCGCGAACTTCATCACCCGGATAAGCAGAACCGATTTCGTGCTTGATGCGCTCTGCGGTCGCTTCACCGATCAGAGAGCCGTAGTTACGGCGAACATAATTGATGATGGCTTCGTCGAAACGGTCGCCGCCGATACGCACGGAGGAGGAATAAACCACACCGTTCAGGGAGATAACGGCCACTTCAGTGGTACCGCCACCAATATCCACCACCATAGAACCGGTTGCTTCAGAAACCGGCAGACCCGCACCAATTGCCGCAGCCATCGGCTCTTCAATCAGGAACACTTCACGCGCACCGGCACCCTGAGCGGATTCACGGATCGCACGGCGTTCAACCTGGGTTGCGCCAACCGGCACACACACCAGTACGCGCGGGCTTGGGCGCATGAAGCTGTTGCTGTGAACCTGCTTGATGAAGTGCTGAAGCATTTTTTCGGTCACGAAGAAATCAGCAATAACGCCGTCTTTCATTGGGCGGATCGCGGCGATGTTGCCCGGCGTACGGCCCAGCATCTGCTTCGCATCATGACCTACTGCGGCCACGCTTTTTGGCGAGCCGGCACGATCCTGACGAATGGCCACAACGGAAGGCTCATTCAATACGATGCCTTGTCCTTTTACATAAATAAGGGTATTCGCGGTACCCAGGTCAATGGACAGGTCATTGGAAAACATGCCACGAAATTTTTTCAACATACTAAGGGATAATCCTGAAAGCTGGGGCGGAAAACAAAATCCGCTTACTTTACCAACCACACGCAGCAGCGACAAGGCGCAAAAATAGTCTGCTACGGTGAAAATTAGTGCAGCACGTTTCCTTTGTTACAAATTCATCCCCTGAATCCCTCAGGGCTGAGTAAACAGCAGCGTCCCTCACTTTCACTTGTAACCCACTAAAGGTCGTTCACTGGCTTTTATGCTCGTCTTACTCAAAGCTACAGGCGCGATATTCTACGTGAAAACAAAGTAAACGGCAGGTCAAACAGAGTATCTTTGCAAATATTTTTTCACATTGGTGTCAAGCGGCTGAGAGGCGGCAAAAAAATCCCCCTGACCGCCCGTCACGCCGCGCTCTGTCAACATCTGCCATTCACTTCGTGAACGTACGCCTGCGGCAAATACTTGCGTTTGTGTTCCTTTGCACGCTTCCACCAGGCTTTGTACCAGCAGCTGGTTTTCCGTGCGTTTTTCAATATTCCTTACCAGACCCGGATGCAGCTTCAATAATTCGACATCCAGCTCTTTGATCCAGCTGGTGCTCACCAGGGTCAGACCCGCCTGGGTTACCGCCACGCGAGCCCCAAGCGCATTGATTAAACGCACCACCGGGCGCAACCGGCTGATGTGTTGACCTACATCTGCCTCTGCAAGTTCAAAAATAATGCGTTTGCGTTGCGATTTTTCGCATTGCATTAACGTGTCACGTAACCAGCGCTGGAAGCGCGGGCGGATCAGCGATTCGACGGTCACCTGTAAAGCCAGATTTTCTTCAGGCCAGTACGATAAAAACGGGATGAGACGAGTAATTTGCTGGC
Organism: Enterobacter cloacae complex sp. IR5418; assembly: GCF_049238105.1. Lineage (NCBI taxonomy): Bacteria > Pseudomonadati > Pseudomonadota > Gammaproteobacteria > Enterobacterales > Enterobacteriaceae > Enterobacter > Enterobacter cloacae complex sp. IR5418. Next base: position 164,984 of record NZ_JBMKHS010000007.1, read on the forward strand.
GGTCATACTCTTCGGACAATCCGAATTGCAGCACCATCGGTAAATACTCCGCGGAGATAACCTCTTCGGTCCCATCAAAGATACGGCACATCAGTTCACGATGATGGACATGACCACTCTTCATGACCGCCGGTTTTTGATAGATGCGCGGTCCACCGCGGCTCAGCATCTGTTCAATCAGGGTTCGCCAGCGCACGTTGCCGCGCCCTTTCTCCGGCAGCGTGTCATCATAGACCGCCCAGCCGTTCGCCCCCTGTAAGACGGCGTTGCGCGTGGCCGCTTCCGCATGTTCCATCACCTGCTCCGTCGACTGACCGCCGCGCCAGGCACAGATGCCCATGTGCACCATGTCGTCTCTGTCGAGCATTTTGTTCTGGGGTAGCGCGTCGACGGCTTTCAGCAACTGGCTGGCGATACTTTCGGACTCCTTTAAGGTGCGATGCGGCAGCAAGACGGCAAAGTCACTGCGGTGGTAGCGCGCCAGTAGCGCACCGGGGTAGCGCATAATAAAGGTAGACAGCAGGTTGATCAGCGTGAAGAGGTTCTCTTCCGCCACGCGCTGGCCCCAGGTATCCCGGAGAAGATCGAAGTCGGGCAGACGAATCATCATTACCACGCCATGCGTACCCACCTTTTCAGGGTCATCAAGAAGCGTAGCCAGCTGATTATCAAAGAAGAGACGGTTGTTGAGGCCCGTTTTGTTATCCTGCGCGGCGTAAGAGCGAATTAACGTGTCCATACGGCTACGCTGATCGCTGGCAAACTGAATTTCGGAGAGCAGCACGTCCAGAGCGCTACTGGTGCGTGATGGCCATTCATAAACCGATCCCCGCACCTGCGGACCCCGCTCGCCGTTCAGTATCCGCACGGAGCGGGTTTCCAGCAGTTCCTGGCCGGAAAGTTGACGACGCTGCCAGCGAACGGCGAGAAAAATCAGCAGTACGATAAAGGCAACGGCGATGGTTAAGGGCGCGGTGGTCATGAGCGAGCGTAAATAGTTGCTCATCGGATCCTGGTACATCAGATGGATTGTCATACCCGGATGTTTAAGTGAGTGTACCGTTACGTCCCGATACTGATCTACCGTACCGGCAGGACGATAGCTGCCCTGGCGGGTATGGCTGAAAACGGTCCGCTTCCCCTGTTTAATGTCGATCTGCACAATATCCACAGGCACCATTAACTCATCCAGCTCACGCGAAAGCGCCGGGAAGGAGGTCGTAATCAGGCGGGTGTCGATAACCGATGCAACCGATTCAACACGGTTAACCAGCTTATCCTGGATGGCATTATAAAAGCTCAGCGAGCAGCCGATTAGCGTGACAAATATGGTCAGCCCCGTCAGCAAGGTGATAAAAGCTGAGAACTTCGTTGTTAATCGCATCCTTGAGATTACTCCGTGGGTTGAAGAGAGGTGCAAGTGAGCGCTAACTTGCATTTTAAATGCGACATACTACCAAACCTGGTGTATCTGGCAATTTATTGCGTTAAATCGGCACTGCGTTTCACTGAGCGAGTATAGTCTTCAGAACATATTTTCCCATCATCAAACCTAGTGAGGACCTGTATGCAGGCTTTGATCTTAGAACAGCAGGACGGCAAAACCGTTGCCTCGGTGCAATCCATTGAGGAGAGCCGCCTGCCGGAGGGCGACGTGACCGTGGATATCGACTGGTCCAGCCTGAACTATAAGGATGCACTGGCCATTACGGGAAAAGGTAAAATCATCCGAAATTTCCCAATGGTGCCAGGAATCGACTTTGCAGGCCGCGTACATACCAGTGAAGATCCGCGTTTTCACGCCGGACAGCAGGTGCTGCTCACCGGCTGGGGTGTGGGTGAAAACCACTGGGGCGGACTGGCAGCGCAGGCGCGCGTAAAAGGTGACTGGCTGGTCCCGATGCCGAAAGACCTGGACGGTCGTAAAGCGATGATCATCGGCACCGCTGGTTTCACCGCCATGCTCTGCGTGATGGCGCTGGAAGAGGCCGGGATCCGTCCTGACTCTGGCGAAATTGTCGTCACCGGCGCCAGCGGCGGCGTGGGCAGCACGGCCGTCACGCTGCTGCACAAGCTGGGGTATCAGGTCGCCGCCGTCTCTGGCCGCGAAAGTACGCATGATTATCTGCGTCAGCTGGGCGCAAACCGTATCCTGAGCCGCGACGAGTTCGCCGAGACCCGCCCGCTGGAAAAACAGGTCTGGGCTGGCGCAGTAGATACCGTTGGCGACAAAGTGCTGGCGAAAGTGCTGGCGCAAATGAATTACGGTGGCTGCGTGGCGGCCTGTGGTCTCGCGGGTGGTTTTGCCCTGCCGACGACGGTGATGCCATTTATTCTGCGTAACGTGCGTCTCCAGGGTGTCGATTCGGTCATGACCCCAGCCGAGCGGCGTACAGAGGCCTGGGAACGTCTTGCACGGGATCTGCCAGCCTCATTCTATGATCGAAGCGCCACTGAGATTACCCTGAGCCAGGCGCCAGAGTTCGCGAATAAAATCATGGACAACCAGTTCCACGGTCGTGCGCTGGTTAAGATCGCCTAATCTTCAAATTTTCGTGACATATTCGCGCTAACCCTCCTCCTCCGTCATGCTTAGAAAAACGCCTGACGGAGGATGCCATGAAAACCCGAAAACTGACGGAAGCCGACGTAACGTCTGAGTCTGTCTTTATGCTACAGCGCCGCCAGATCCTGAAAATGCTTGGCATCAGCGCCACTGCCCTGACCCTCACCCCTGCGGCCCATGCCGATCTGCTCGACTGGTTTAAGGGCAATGACCGTCCGAAAGCCCCTTCCGGCGCACCGCTTACCTTCACAAAACCGGCGCAGTGGCAGAATAAACTGACGCTGACGCCGGAAGATAAAGTCACCGGCTATAACAACTTCTATGAGTTTGGTCTTGATAAGGCCGATCCTGCCGCCAACGCCGGGAGCATGAAAACCGATCCCTGGACGCTGAAGATAGATGGCGAGGTGGCAAAACCGCTGACGCTGGATCATCATGACCTCACCACCCGCTTCCCTCTTGAAGAACGCATTTACCGGATGCGTTGTGTGGAAGCCTGGTCGATGGTGGTGCCGTGGGTGGGTTTCCCTTTGCACAAACTGCTGGCGCTGGTTGAGCCTACCAGCAACGCGAAGTATGTTTCCTTCCAGACGCGCTACGCCCCGGATGAGATGCCAGGCCAGAAGGATCGGTTTATCGGCGGCGGGCTGGAGTATCCCTATGTAGAAGGATTACGTCTCGACGAAGCCATGCATCCGCTTACGCTGCTCACCGTCGGGGTTTACGGCAAAGCGCTGCCGCCGCAAAACGGGGCGCCCATTCGTTTAACCGTACCGTGGAAATACGGTTTCAAGGGCATCAAATCGATCGTCAGCATTAAGCTCACTCGCGAACGTCCACCCACCACCTGGAACCTGGCGGCACCCGATGAGTATGGTTTTTTTGCCAACGTTAACCCACACGTTGACCATCCGCGCTGGTCGCAGGCGACGGAACGTTTTATCGGTTCCGGCGGCGCGCTGGATGTTAAACGTCAACCAACGCTGCTGTTTAACGGCTATGCGGATGAGGTGGCGTCCCTCTACCGTGGGCTGAATTTACGGGAGAACTTCTAAGTGCGTTTAACGGCAAAGCAGATAACCTGGCTGAAGGTACTCCTGCATTTAGCCGGATTGCTCCCTTTTATCTGGCTCTTCTGGGCAGCCAGTCAGGGACAGTTCAGTGCCGATCCGGCGAAAGATATTCAGCATTTTACGGGTCGGATGGCTCTGAAATTTTTGCTGGCGACCTTGCTCGTCTCACCGCTGGCGCGCTACGCTAAACAGCCCTTATTGATACGCACCCGTCGGCTTTTGGGGCTATGGTGTTTTGCCTGGGCGACGCTGCATCTCACCAGCTACGCCCTGCTGGAACTGGGCATTAACAACCTGGCACTCCTTGGCAGCGAACTGGTGACGCGTCCCTATCTGACGCTGGGTATCGTAAGCTGGCTGGTGTTACTGGCGCTGACGCTGACATCCACGCAGTACGCGCAGCGAAAACTGGGTCGACGCTGGCAACTGCTGCACAACTTCGTCTATCTTGTCGCGATCCTCGCCCCCATCCATTATCTGTGGTCGGTGAAGATTTTATCCCCTCAGCCGGTCATCTACGCCGTGCTGGCACTGGCCCTTTTAGCATGGCGTTACAAGAAGTTCCGCCAGTGGTGGCGATAGTTCACGAAACTGTGCGTTTTCCCGCAGATTACTTATCAACCGCGAATCTTTTTCGGATAGCGGTTGATAATCTTCCCTGATAAGACCAGTATTTAGCTGCCAAATGCTACGAAATCGTTATAATGTGCGACTTCGGTTTTCCGGACAGGGGTTTTAGGCCTCTGAAAGGGTGACAATTGCGCGTTGAGGGTATATGTTGTTTTTTACCCGAAAATCGCAGGAGATAGCGGCACAATGGCTGACAAATTCCAAATTTTAGTATTGAACGGACCGAACCTGAACATGCTCGGCACCCGTGAGCCAGAGAAGTACGGCACGCTGACATTGAACGAAATTGTTAACCGTCTGGGTACGGAAGCAGCTTCGCTGAATGTGGATTTGGACCATTTTCAGTCAAACGCGGAGTACGCAATCATCGACCGTATTCATCAGGCTAAAGACACTGTGGACTATATCCTGATCAATCCGGCCGCGTTTACGCACACCAGTGTTGCTATACGCGACGCACTGCTCGCGGTGAGTATCCCGTTTATCGAGATCCACCTGAGTAACGTGCACGCCCGAGAGCCGTTCCGTCACCATTCCTACCTGTCAGATATCGCCGCTGGCGTGATTTGTGGGCTGGGTGCAGACGGCTATTCATACGCTTTACAGACAGCGGTAAAACGCTTGTCACAATCACACTAAACAAGAGTACGGAACCCACTCATGGATATTCGTAAGATTAAAAAACTGATCGAGCTGGTTGAAGAATCAGGCATCTCCGAACTGGAAATTTCTGAAGGCGAAGAGTCTGTACGCATCAGCCGTGCAGCCCCAGCCGCTAGCTTCCCGGTAATGCAGCAAGCTTACGCTGCGCCAGTGCAACAGCCTGCGCTCTCCGCAGCCGTTGCGCCAGCGGCAGCAGAAGCAGCACCTGCGGCTGCAACAGAAATCAGTGGTCACATCGTACGTTCCCCAATGGTTGGTACTTTCTACCGCACCCCGAGCCCGGACGCGAAAGCGTTCATCGAAGTGGGTCAGAAAGTCAACGTAGGCGATACCCTGTGCATCGTTGAAGCCATGAAAATGATGAACCAGATCGAAGCAGACAAGTCAGGTACTGTGAAAGCGATCCTGGTCGAAAGTGGTCAGCCGGTAGAATTTGACGAGCCGCTGGTCGTCATCGAGTAACGAGGCGAACATGCTGGATAAAATTGTTATCGCCAACCGTGGCGAGATTGCACTGCGTATTCTTCGTGCCTGTAAAGAACTGGGCATCAAGACCGTGGCCGTGCACTCAAGCGCGGATCGCGATTTAAAACACGTATTGCTGGCGGATGAGACGGTCTGTATCGGTCCGGCTCCGTCCGTAAAAAGCTATCTGAACATCCCGGCAATCATCAGCGCCGCCGAAATCACTGGCGCGGTCGCGATTCACCCGGGTTACGGTTTCCTCTCTGAGAACGCCAACTTTGCTGAGCAGGTAGAACGCTCTGGCTTTATCTTCATCGGCCCGAAAGCCGACACTATTCGCCTGATGGGTGACAAAGTGTCTGCGATCACGGCGATGAAAAAAGCCGGCGTGCCAACCGTACCAGGCTCTGACGGCCCGCTGACCGACGACATGGATGCTAACCGTGCCCATGCTAAACGCATTGGCTACCCGGTTATCATCAAGGCGTCCGGCGGCGGCGGCGGTCGCGGTATGCGCGTTGTGCGCAGCGACGCTGAACTGGCGCAGTCCATCTCCATGACCAAAGCGGAAGCGAAAGCGGCTTTCAGCAATGACATGGTGTACATGGAAAAATACCTGGAAAACCCACGCCACATCGAAATTCAGGTGCTGGCTGACGGTCAGGGTAACGCGATCTATCTGGCAGAACGTGACTGCTCCATGCAGCGTCGTCACCAGAAAGTGGTCGAAGAAGCGCCAGCGCCGGGCATTACGCCGGAACTGCGTCGCTACATCGGTGAGCGTTGCGCCAAAGCGTGTGTCGATATCGGCTATCGCGGGGCGGGTACCTTTGAGTTCCTGTTCGAAAACGGCGAGTTCTACTTCATTGAGATGAACACCCGTATTCAGGTTGAACACCCGGTTACCGAAATGATCACCGGCGTTGACCTGATCAAAGAGCAGCTGCGTATCGCAGCCGGTCAGCCGCTGTCCATCAAACAGGAAGAAGTTGTGGTGAAAGGCCATGCGGTAGAGTGCCGTATCAACGCCGAAGACCCGAACACCTTCCTGCCAAGCCCGGGTAAAATCACGCGTTTCCACGCGCCGGGTGGCTTTGGTGTGCGCTGGGAGTCCCATATCTACGCCGGTTACACCGTACCGCCGTACTATGACTCAATGATTGGTAAGCTGATCTGCTACGGCGAAAACCGTGACGTGGCCATTGCCCGCATGAAGAACGCCCTTCAGGAGCTGATCATCGACGGGATCAAAACCAACGTTGATCTCCAGATGCGCATTATGAGCGACGAGCACTTCCAGAATGGTGGGACTAACATCCACTACCTGGAGAAAAAACTCGGTCTGAACGAGAAGTAAGAGACCAGTGTTGCTAAAAGGCCGGATTATCCGGCCTTTTTTATTTCTGGGGATCGCCAGGCCCCATCATGTACAATCCCCGCTTTCTTCATCCACAAGGGACAAAAAATGGACAAACGTTTTGTTCAGGCCCATAAAGAAGCGCGCTGGGCGCTGTGGCTGACCCTTCTCTATCTCGTCGCATGGTTAGTAACCGCTTACTTACCTGATTCGGCGATTGGCATTACCGGCCTCCCGCACTGGTTTGAAATGGCCTGCCTGCTGCTGCCGCTGGTGTTTATTGTGCTGTGCTGGGCGATGGTGAAATTTATCTATCGCGATATTTCACTGGAGGACGATGATGCAGCTTGAAGTCATTCTGCCCCTTATCGCTTATCTGTTCCTGGTGTTTGGCCTGTCGATTTATGCGATGCGTAAACGTTCGACCGGCACCTTTCTGAACGAGTATTTCCTCGGGAGCCGCTCAATGGGCGGCGTCGTGCTGGCCATGACGCTGACCGCCACGTATATCAGCGCCAGCTCGTTTATCGGTGGCCCCGGCGCCGCTTATAAGTACGGGCTGGGCTGGGTACTGCTGGCTATGATCCAGTTGCCTGCCATCTGGCTCTCTCTGGGCATACTGGGTAAAAAGTTTGCCATTCTGGCCCGTCGCTACAATGCCGTAACGCTGAACGATATGCTGTTTGCCCGCTATCAGAGTCGTTTGCTGGTATGGCTGGCAAGCCTGAGTCTGCTGGTGGCGTTTATTGGCGCGATGACGGTGCAGTTTATCGGCGGCGCACGGCTGCTGGAAACGGCTGCCGGGATCCCCTACGAGACGGGTTTGATCATTTTCGGTGTGAGTATCGCGCTGTATACCGCGTTTGGCGGGTTCCGCGCCAGCGTGCTGAACGACACGTTGCAGGGCATGGTGATGCTCATTGGCACGATCGTTCTGCTGGTGGGTATCGTGCATGCCGCAGGCGGCCTGAGCCATGCGGTTGAAACCCTGGAAGCGATTGACCCGAAACTGGTCTCGCCGCAGGGAGCGGATGACATCCTCTCTCCAACTTTTATGACCTCGTTCTGGGTGCTGGTGTGCTTTGGGGTGATTGGCCTGCCGCATACCGCCGTGCGCTGCATCTCATATAAAGACAGCAAAGCGGTGCACCGCGGGATCATCATCGGGACAATTGTGGTGGCGATCCTGATGTTCGGTATGCACCTGGCGGGCGCACTGGGACGCGCGGTGATCCCTGACCTTACCGTACCGGATCTGGTCATCCCGACCCTAATGGTAAAAGTGCTGCCGCCATTTGCCGCCGGGATTTTCCTCGCCGCCCCCATGGCGGCCATTATGTCGACCATCAACGCTCAGTTGCTGCAAAGTTCCGCTACGATCATTAAAGATCTCTATCTGAATGTGCGCCCTGAACAGGTCGAAAATGAACGACGCCTGAAGCGCATGTCGGCGGTGATTACCCTGGTGCTGGGGGCGTTGCTGCTGCTGGCCGCGTGGCGTCCACCGGAGATGATCATCTGGTTGAACCTGCTCGCCTTTGGCGGGCTGGAAGCCGTATTCCTGTGGCCGCTGGTACTGGGGCTGTACTGGGAACGCGCGAATGCCGCAGGTGCATTAAGCGGCATGATTGTCGGGGGCGTCCTGTATGCCGTTCTCGCCACGTTTAAAATTCAGTATCTGGGCTTCCATCCGATCGTGCCTTCGTTACTGTTAAGTTTACTGGCGTTTGTGGTCGGAAACCGTTTTGGTCACCCGACGCCACAAGCTGCCCTGATTTCTACTGATAAATAAAGAGTTTTGCCATGCCGTGGATCCAATTAAAACTGAACACAACCGGCGCAAACGCCGAAGAACTGAGTGACGCGCTGATGGAGGCCGGTTCGGTCTCTATCACCTTCCAGGACACGCATGACACGCCGGTCTTTGAGCCGCTGCCAGGCGAAACGCGCCTGTGGGGTGATACGGACGTTATCGGCCTGTTCGATGCAGAAACCGACATGAAAGAGGTGGTGGCGATTCTGGAAAACCATCCGCTGCTGGGCGCTGGTTTCGCGCATAAAATCGAACAGCTGGAAGACAAAGACTGGGAACGCGAGTGGATGGACAACTTCCATCCGATGCAGTTTGGTCAGCGTCTGTGGATTTGCCCAAGCTGGCGTGAGGTTCCCGATGAAAACGCGGTCAACGTGATGCTGGATCCGGGTCTGGCGTTTGGCACCGGCACTCATCCAACAACCTCTTTGTGCCTGCAATGGCTGGATGGACTGGATCTGGAAGGCAAAACCGTGATCGACTTCGGCTGCGGATCCGGGATCCTCGCTATCGCAGCGCTGAAGCTGGGTGCGGCAAAAGCCATCGGGATCGATATCGATCCGCAGGCGATTCAGGCCAGCCGTGATAACGCCGAGCGTAATGGCGTTTCCGATCGCCTTGAGCTGTATCTGCCCGATGCACAGCCAGAGGCCATGAAAGCCGATGTGGTGGTCGCGAATATCCTGGCTGGCCCGTTACGCGAGCTGGCACCGTTAATTAGCGTCCTGCCGGTTGAAGGCGGTCTGCTGGGCCTGTCCGGTATCCTTGCCAGCCAGGCAGACAGCGTCTGTGAAGCCTACGCCGATCTCTTTGCGCTCGACCCGGTGGTCGAGAAAGAAGAGTGGTGTCGCATCACAGGCCTAAAAAAATAAGCGTCTGGCGTGGTCGTCTGACCACGCCTTTTCCCTTCGGTTTTTTCTCCCGCCCTCTTCCTTTCTTCGATAAAATAACCGCACAAATCATAATGTTAATCATTGATTTGGATAATAAAATTCACAGGAAGAATACGATGAAACACATTTCAGGCAAGGCAGCGCTGCTGGCGCTGAGCATAATTTCGGCTTCGGCTTACGCATCACACTGGAGCTATCAAGGGGAAGGCGCGCCGGAACATTGGGGCGAGCTGGACGAGGCGTACAAGACGTGTAAAAGCGGGATGTATCAGTCGCCGATTAACATTGATAACACGGTCAAAGCCCATATCTCTCCGCTGGAAACGCACTATATCGATGGCCCGGTCATTCTGACAAACAACGGCCATACTATCCAGGCGAGTGAAAATGCCGATACACGCGACAGCATCACGCTTGATAAACAGCGCTGGACGTTACAGCAGTTCCATTTCCATGCGCCATCCGAAAATACGGTGCACGGTAAAAAATACGCAATGGAAATGCATCTGGTCCATAAAAACGCTGACGGCGAACTGACGGTCGTTGCCGTTATGTTCGATCAGGGCGCGGCAAATACTGAACTGGATAAGCTCTGGGGCGTGATGCCAGGACAGGTTGACCAGAACGTCACGATTAAGCCAACCCTCGATATGAATAAATTACTGCCCGCGGATAAAACCTACTGGCGTTTTAGCGGCTCTCTGACCACGCCGCCATGTTCAGAAGGGGTGACGTGGCTGGTGCTCAAGCATCCGCTGACCGTCTCTGCCGAACAACTGCAAAAATTCACTCACACCATGCACCACGAAAACAGCCGCCCGGTTCAGCCACTTCATGGCCGTCTGGTGGTTGAATAAGCCGATTTTTTACGCTGATATCCTGTGCTGAAATGCGACGCAGATCGCAAAGAAGCGCCATAATCTGCTGCTTATAGCAGCAGATTATCCCGGACAATTGATTCATTTATTCAGAAATGATGAGAAGTTACGGGAAATTGTAAGCGTCCACAAAATGTTCATTTATTCATAACACAATGATTTAAAAAGCGAATAATCTTATCCAAAAAGCATGACTGGCGATTCCTTGATCTACAGCAGAGGATTGTTCAAAGTTTGGCCTTTCATCTCGTGCAAAAAATGCGTAATATACGCCGCCTTGCAGTCACAGTATGGTCATTTCTTAACTCATGCGCATCGGACACCACCAGCTCAGAAATCGCCTGATCGCAGCCCCAATGGCAGGTATTACCGACCGGCCGTTCAGGACGCTGTGCTATGAGATGGGAGCAGGACTGACCGTTTCCGAGATGATGTCGTCTAACCCGCAGGTTTGGGAAAGCGATAAGTCCCGCCTACGGATGGTGCACGTGGATGAGCCAGGTATCCGCACCGTGCAAATTGCCGGAAGCGTACCTGAAGAGATGGCAGATGCCGCGCGTATTAACGTGGAAAGTGGCGCCCAGATTATTGATATCAATATGGGTTGCCCGGCCAAAAAGGTGAATCGCAAGCTTGCAGGTTCAGCCCTTCTGCAATACCCCGACCAGGTGAAGTCAATCCTGACGGCGGTTGTCAGCGCAGTGGACGTTCCTGTTACGTTGAAGATTCGCACGGGTTGGTCGCCGGAACACCGTAACTGTGTAGAGATTGCCCAACTGGCCGAAGACTGTGGCATTCAGGCCCTGACCATTCATGGACGCACTCGCGCCTGTTTGTTCAACGGTGAAGCTGAATACGACAGCATTCGGGCAGTTAAGCAGAAAGTTTCCATTCCGATTATCGCGAATGGCGACATTACTGACCCGCTTAAAGCCAGAGCTGTGCTCGACTATACGGGAGCTGATGCTCTGATGATAGGACGTGCCGCTCAGGGAAGACCCTGGATCTTTCGGGAAATCCAGCATTATCTGGACACTGGGGAGCTGCTTGCCCCGCTGCCTCTGGCAGAGGTCAAGCGCTTGCTTTGTTCGCATGTTCGGGAACTGCATGACCACTACGGCCAGGCAAAAGGGTACCGAATTGCGCGTAAACACGTCTCCTGGTATCTCCAGGAGCACGCTCCAAATGACCAGTTTCGGCGCACATTCAACGCCATTGAGGATGCCAGCGAACAGCTGGAGGCGTTGGAGGCATACTTCGAAAATCTTGCGTAATGAAATAAAGAGCTGACAGAACTATGTTCGAACAACGCGTAAATTCTGACGTACTGACCGTTTCTACCGTTAACTCTCAGGATCAGGTGACTCAAAAGCCCCTGCGTGACTCGGTTAAACAGGCACTGAAGAACTATTTTGCTCAACTGAACGGTCAGGATGTTAATGACCTGTATGAGCTGGTACTGGCTGAAGTTGAACAGCCACTGTTGGACATGGTGATGCAATACACCCGTGGTAATCAAACTCGCGCTGCCCTGATGATGGGCATCAACCGTGGTACCCTGCGTAAGAAACTGAAAAAATACGGCATGAACTGATACTAATCAGTTAAGTGTTTGTTTAAAAAGGCGCTAACCGGCAT